>JAILIQ010000265.1 GCA_024695205.1 Lachnospiraceae bacterium | reverse complement strand
GAAGATCGATCAGTTCCTTAAATAGAAACGTAGTACCCGCAGTCTCCCTTGCATGCACGGTACCTGTGAGCATGACCGTCTGCTTGGGTTTATCGGAAGGAACGTCAATTTCAAGCGCATACATCGTTCTTCCGGCTGTAGAACGCCCTATATCAAACAGTGTGACTCCCTCATACCGTGAAAGTATTCGCAGAAACTCCTCAAGCTTTTCATATCTGTATTTTTCCGTTATCGAAAAATCAATATGCTCCGGCTCTATTCCATATTCCGTCAGATCGACCCATTTATATTCCATTGCCTCTTTATATTCCCCGACAGGCATTCCGGGTGTCCCTGTATATGTTGACCCAAAGCTTTCTATCGCTTCTTTAAGTTCTTCTTCCGTAAACTGCGTATCGGTAACCTGCGTAACACTGTCGGTAAAATAATCAAAGCTGTTGACTGTTTCAATAGTTTTTGTACCCTGAGCCCGTGGATTACCGGGAAGTTTATCATTGCCCGCGGTATCATCGCCTGTTTCGGTCTTATTTGACCCGTTCTGATCACTACCGGTCTGTACGCCTGCAGGATTACCTGCGTTGCTGTTTTGACCGCCGGTATTACCGTTTCCGCCGGATAGATTATCGGATACCAGATCGAACAGATCGGGAACAGGCACATCAATGCCCTGATCAAGCCTGTCAAGCGCTTTTATCCCGAGATAAAGCAAGCCTCCGGCAACTGCGACGGAAAGAATGATAACTATCGCAATAATCACTTTTTTCATTAACTGACTCCGTAAAAGGTTTATTTTATATCATCCGATGCTTTTTAACGCCTCGGATAACAGTATTTTCTCATTCTCGCTCAATATATCGGTTTTAATGAATTTCTTCAGCTGTTTTTTTCTGTCATCGGTCAAAATGTAACCTTTAAGCATATCGGGACGGTATCTGTTTGTCCTGATAAGGCTCTGTGCAAAACGCCACAGCCTGATATTTTCATGATGTCCCGAAAGCAGGACTTCAGGGACCTGTCTGTCAAGAAACAGTTCGGGACGTGTATATTGCGGATATTCAAGTAATCCGTTTTCAAAACTCTCTTCTCCGGCTGATTCGTCGTTGTTCAGCACTCCGGGAATAAGTCTCGCAACCGCATCCATAATGGCAAGCGCCGGTATTTCCCCGCCTGTCAGGACGAAATCCCCCAGAGAGATATAATCATCCACTTCATTTTCAAGGACTCTCTCGTCAATCCCCTCGTAATGGCCGCATAAGAAGATCAGATTCTCTTCTGTGCTCAGTTCTTTCGCGATATCCTGGGTAAATGTTCTTCCGATCGGGGACAGATATATCAGCCGCTTCTTCCTGCCAGGATGAAGGCTTTTTGCAGCTTCACAGGCTTTATAGACCGGTTCCGCCTCCATGAGCATTCCGGCCCCGCCACCATAAGGATAATCATCCACACGGTTATGTTTATTGCAGGAATAATCACGTATATCGATCACGTCAAGCCCGATTATGCCTTTTTCCAGAGCCCTGCCCATGATGCTCGTGTTCATGTTCTGCTTTATCATATCCGTAAAAAGCGTCAGTACTGTAAATGAAAGCAAGGTTTCCGACATATATCATCCTCAGATATCGTTCAATTTATAATTCCCGCAATCCCGGAAGCAGGTGTACAGTGATCTTTCCCCCTTCGGGATCTATGTTCTTAACGCATTCATCGGTAACGGGTATCAACAGTTCTTTTCCGTCTTCACACTTTACGGAATAGACATCATTGGCTCCGGTCTGAAGCACGTCCTCAAGAACGCCGATCTTTTCACCGTCCTCCGATATTATTTCAAGTCCGATCAGATCGCAGATAAAATATTCGCCTTCTTCAAGCGGCACCGCATCCTCACGGTCTATCATAAGGTCGCATTTTCTCAACGTTTCCGCCATATTTCTGTCGGGTACGGCATCAAGTTTTAATATTACGGTCCCCTTAAAAAATTTCACAGACTCTACTGCGGCGGGTATAAGTTTGTTTTTGGTACTGATATAACATTTTTTGAGGTCCCTGAACCTGTTTGGATCATCTGTTGTCGGAAATACGTTCACTTCGCCGACGATTCCGTGCGGTGAAGTGATAACTCCGACTCTTAACATGTCAGTCTTTTCCATAAGCCTCCAAGTAAATTCATCCGGATCGGATGATCGGGCAGGCTGGCTCCTGCTCGATCGCACAAAAATATAAGCTGCCGCATTGTACGTGCGGCAGCTTTTACATCAGACGATGTCTACAACAACCTTTTTATCATCCTTTGTAGCAGCAGCCTTTACGACTGTGCGGATAGATTTGGCAATGCGTCCCTGTTTACCGATCACCTTACCCATATCCTCCGGCGCTACCTTAAGCTCAACAACAATCGCCTTTTCCGTCTCCTTCTCAGTGACTTCCACCTGTTCAGGATGATCGACCAGTGATGTAGCAATAACTCTGACTAATTCTTTCATAGTCTTGTCACCTCACTATTTAATACCGGCCTTCTTGAAAAGCTTATTGACGATATCGGTAGGCTGTGCACCGTTAGCAAGCCACTCTTTTGCAGCTGCTTCATCGATCTTGAACTCGCTGGGATCCTGATTGGGATTATATGTTCCGATCTCTGCGATGAATCTTCCGTCACGGGGAGATCTCTCATCTGCTACAACGATCCTGTAAAAAGGATTCTTCTTCGCACCCATTCTTCTAAGCCTGATCTTTACCATTTTATTCTCACCTCCTGTATTTTTTATATGAGTCAACCGCCAAATCCGAAGGGAAGCTTGAACTTGCCCTTCTTTTTGCCGGAAAACATGCCTGACATCTGTTTCATAAGCTTACGGGATTCGTAAAACTGCTTGACCATACGGTTGACATCGGCTATATCAACACCCGATCCCTTGGCTATACGATTCTTTCTGGAAGGATTGAGCAGGTCCGGATTGGCCCTTTCCTTGGCTGTCATCGAATGGATTATCGATTCCACCATCTTCAGGCCCTTTTCGCCTTCCTCGGCATCCATCCCTTTAAGATCCACATTGCCCATTCCCATTCCGGGAAGCATATCCATGATCTGTGACAGACCACCCATATTCCTCATATTTTCGATCTGTTCCAGATAATCGTTAAAATCAAATTCGGCTTTTCGGATCTTCTTCTCGAGTTCCTTGGACTTTTCCTCGTTATATTGTGCTTCCGCCTTATCGATCAGCGTGAGGATGTCTCCCATTCCGAGGATCCTTGATGCCATACGGTCCGGATAAAACTGTTCGATATCCGTCATCTTTTCGCCGGTACCCGCATACAGGATCGGTTTTCCCGTAACAAATTTTATCGAAAGCGCGGCACCGCCTCTTGTATCACCGTCGAGCTTGGTCAGGATAACTCCCGTGATCTCAAGCTTCGAGTTAAATGCTTCGGCAACATTGACCGCATCCTGACCGGTCATGGAGTCAACCGTAAGCAGTGTATGATCGACGTTTATCTCATTTTTGATCGTTATAAGCTCCTGCATCATGTCTTCGTCAATATGAAGACGACCGGCAGTATCGATTATAACGACATTTTCATTTTCCGATCTTGCATGATTAAGAGCTGCCTTGACGATATCGACGGGCGCATGTGAAGTACCCATCTGGAAAAAATCGACTCCGACCTTCTCTGCATTGATCCTTAACTGCTCGATCGCCGCAGGTCTGTAAATATCACATGCTACCAGAAGAGGTTTTCTTCCCTTGGACTTGAACCTGCCGGCAAGCTTGGCTGCCATCGTTGTTTTACCGGCACCCTGCAAACCGCACATCATTATGACTGTAGGCTCGTTACCGCTTTTCAGCTCTATTTCCACAGTCTCGTCACCCATCAGCCTGGTCAGTTCTTCGTTAACTATCTTGATGACCATCTGTCCGGGAGTCAGCGAATTGAGCACATCCTGCCCGACAGCCCGCTCGGTAACACTGTTGATAAAACTTTTTACTACTTTAAAGCTTACATCAGCTTCAAGAAGAGCCATCTTGACCTGTTTCATGGCCTCTTTGACATCCGCTTCGGAAAGTCTGCCCTTTCCCCGCAGATTCTTGAAAACATTCTGAAGCTTCTCACTTAATCCTTCAAATGCCATCCGTATTCTCCAAAATCCGCTCTATCTGTTTAAATCAATAAGATGAGCGAAATCTTCTATATCTCAAGTATCTTCCTGACATTGGTCAGTATCGATATCCCTTCACTCGAAACAATATGTTCGCTCAATTCGTCAATTGCTTTTGCGGCTTCATCGAGCTTTTTCACAAATCCGAGTCTGTTCTCATAGTCACGCAGTTTTTTGGAACAACGAACCACTGTATCTCTTACGCCCTGACGGCTTATATCCTGTTCCGAAGCGATCTCGCCCAGTGACAGATTATTGAGGATATAATCTTCAAATATCAGCCTGTTGTGATCGTTCAGCAGCTCGCCATACATATCGTACAGTCTTGTAAGTTCGAAAATATCTTTCAGTTTTTCTTCAGTAATTCTCTCATCATCCATAAAAACCACCTGTAAAGTTTTTTGCTTTACAGGTGGTTATATTATATTATTTATTTGTATTTGTCAAGCATTTTTGAAAAAAAAGTCAGGACCGGGGATTTTCATCCGTTTCCGGATCCGAAAACAATGCTTCGGTAAAACTTGTCGGATCAAATTTCTGAAGATCGTCGATATGTTCTCCGACACCTATATACTTAACGGGAATGCTGAGTTCCTTGGAAATTGCTACCGCAATACCGCCCTTGGCCGTTCCGTCAAGCTTCGTTATGATGATTCCGGTTATATCTGCTACCTCGCCGAATTGTTTGGCCTGGGCAAGTGCATTCTGACCGGTAGTACCGTCGAGGACAACGAGTGTTTCACGATAAGCTTCCGGATATTCCCTGTCGACGATCTTATTGATCTTGCGAAGCTCTTCCATCAGGTTTTTCTTGTTATGAAGCCTTCCTGCGGTATCGCAGAGAAGTATGTCTGCCTTACGCGATTTTGCGGCATTGACTGCATCGAATACAACCGCAGCGGGATCGGAACCTTCGCTCTGGGAGATAAGTTCAACACCGGCTCTTTCCGTCCATGTGGCAAGCTGATCGATCGCACCTGCCCTGAAGGTGTCCGCTGCAGCGACAATAACCCGTTTACCTTCATTTTTAAGCTGTCCGGCAAGCTTTCCGATGGAGGTCGTCTTCCCGACTCCGTTCACACCTATAACCATAACGACCGAGGGCCTTGTTTCAAACATATAAGCATCGGAAGGAACCGACATCTGCTCGATGATGCTGTCTTTTAAGAGCTGTTTACACTCTTCTGGCTGCTTGATATGATTTTCCTTGACCTTGGCCTTAAGATTATCCATGATCTCTTCGGTAGCGTTGACTCCGATGTCGGCCATGATCAGCGTCTCTTCAAGTTCTTCGTAAAAATCATCGTCAATCTGCGAAAAACCGCTGAAAATGTTACTCAGACCGTTGCTTATGCTGTTTCTTGTTTTCGAAAGCCCGGCCGCAAGACGGCTGAAAAAACCTTTTTTCTCTTTCTTCTCATTTTCTTCTGCCATTGGTAAAATATCCCCTTGAAATATAGTGTTTATGTATCCAGATCACCCTCGATCAGACTTACGGAAACAAGTGTCGAAACACCTTTTTCCTGCATCGTGATACCGTATAATCTGTCAGCGGCAGTCATTGTGCCCCTTCTGTGTGTGATAACGATAAACTGCGAATTCTTCGTCAGTTTATGCAGGTATGACGCAAACCTCTTAACGTTCGAATCATCAAGAGCCGCTTCGATCTCGTCGAGCAGACAGAACGGCGAAGGCTTGAGATTCTGTATCGCAAATAACAGTGATATCGCTGTCAGAGCCTTTTCACCACCCGAAAGCTGCATCATATTCTGGAGCTTCTTCCCCGGAGGCTGGGCTATTATCCTGATACCCGCTTCAAGCATATCCTCCTCTTCGATAAGCTCAAGTTCTCCTTTTCCGCCGCCAAACAGTTCGCGGAATACGGTATTGAACTGTTTCGCGATAAGTTCAAACTGTTCCCTGAACTGTTTTCTCATCTCTTCATCGAGCTCATTGATGATACCCGTGATCGTCTCTTTTGAATTGATGAGATCGTCGCGCTGTCCGGCAAGCAGGTTGTAGCGTTCAGAAACATTCTTGAATTCCTCGATCGCGTTGACATTAACATCTCCCAGCGCTTTTATCGAGGATTTCGTGTCATTGATCTGCGAACGGGCCGCTGAGCTCTTAAAATCCTTGTCCCGATACTCTTCGGCACCGGCATAAGACAGCTGATACTCTTCCCAGATATATGAAGTGAAGCTGTCGATCTGTTCTTCAAGCTTCTCTTTCTGATTAAACAGTCTTATAGCTTCCTTTTCCAGATCATTGACCCGTTTGCCGAGCTCTGTCCAGGATTCGAAAAAGCTCTTATGCTCTGTTCTTATGCTTTCTTTCTTCTCGGCAAGACTGTTGATGCTGTTGTCGAGATCGGCAACCCTTGCCCTGTCTCTTGTGATATTTTCGGTGTTGCTCTCAATCTCTTTCTTTTTGTTTTCAACTTCTCTTTTGGATATCTCGCCACTTCCGAGAACTTCCTCTTTTTCGGCGATCAGCCTTTCGATCTCCTGATCGATACGCGTAATGTTTTCAACAACAAAATGAACGGCCTGCTCTGTATTGGCATAGGAAAGCTTTATTTTGTTCAGTTCTTCGAGAGCATTCCCTTCACTTAACCTGAGTTCAAGAAGTTTCTCCGAATTGGTATTGATATCGGCTTTCAGGGTCTCGTTCTTTTTGTTATTGTTCTCGATCCTGGTGTTTTCACGCGTTGTGGCATTTTTGAGCTCTTTCAGCTTTTCTTCAAGCTGAACGCTTTCATTTTCATAATCCTCGACACTTTTGGCGATACGTTCGATATCTTCCGCAGCACGGTCGACTTTAAGCTTTACCGCGTTCCTGTCGATCTGGAGCTGCTGGAGAGTTTTACGTATCTCCTCGATCTTAGATTCCGTATCTGTACGTTTTTTAACCAGACTGTCTC
>JAILIQ010000245.1 GCA_024695205.1 Lachnospiraceae bacterium | reverse complement strand
AAATATTTAAGGAGGATTTAACAATGTCCGAAAATGATGTAATTTCAACCGCAGGCGTTCAGGAAAACATAAGTGTTCCCGGGTCTGCGGAAACCCCCGCAGCAGCGGAACCGGTAAGCGAACCCGTGCCTTCGATGGACGAATTCAAGGAGGAGATCGCTCATTCTTTCAGAAAGATCAATGTCGGAGACATTGTTAACGGAACCGTGATCGGACTGTCCGATACTGAGGTCACCGTGGATCTTAATTCGTATTCCGAAGGGATCATTCCTCTTGAAGAACTCAGCAACGATCCGAGATTTTCAATAAAGGCGGATATCGCGATCGGCACTCCGGTCAGCGCAACCGTACTCCGCGAAACCCGCGAGGGCGTGTTCATCCTTTCCCTGAAAGCCGCAGACAATGTTCTGGCCTGGGATAAGCTTGAGCAGGCAAAAGCCGACGGAAAGATCGAGCGCATTAAGGTCGCCGAGGCAGTAAATGCCGGCGTTACAACCTACCTGTACGGCATCAGGGCGTTTATTCCCGCTTCACAGCTTGCACTCACATACGTTGAGGATCCTTCCGAATTCGTAGGCAGAGAGCTTGATGTTGTTGTATCCGATGTTGACCGCGAAAAGGAAAAGCTTGTCCTGTCAGCCAAGACCGTACTGCGTGAACGCGCGGCAATGGACAAAAAGACCCGCATCGGACGTCTGCAGACCGGACTCATCACAAAAGGAATCGTCGAAAAGATCATGCCTTTCGGTGCTTTTGTAAATATAGGCGAAGATCTCTCCGGACTTGTTCATATTTCCGAGATCTGCGGAAGAAGGCTTAAGAGTGTCCATGAGGTACTTAAAGAAGGCGATGAGGTCACTGTCAAGATCCTTGATGTAAAGGACGGCAAGATCTCATTAAGTATCAAAGCCGCTCTGGAAAAGGACGAGGATGAAGTTCTTGAGGACGCTGTCGATGACGCTGCCGAAGAATACAGTGACGGCGAGGCTCCCACAACATCTCTTGCGGGGCTTTTAAAAGGCTTGAAACTGCCCGATTGATATATTATTTAATTTTGATTTAATTTTTATATGCTTAGGTAATTAATTATGGATTTAATTTCTATTTTCGAGGCTGCAAAAAAGCTTTCTATCTCGCGCTCTCTGATCAATTATTATGTTGAGAAAGGGCTGCTTGCTCTGACCGGTGATGCCGGCGATCAGCTCAGTTCCTATGAGTTCGACGAGCTCTGCAAGATCGTATTGCTCCAGACTCTCGGTATCAGCATTACGGACACGGAAGCCCTTCAGGCCGGACGTCTTGTTCTTGCGGATGTTCTTAAGAAACGCATCAACGAGATCATGTCGGATCCCGACAATATCACACAAGCCGCGATCGTATGCCAGAACATACGGCTCGAGGGCTGTGATTATCGTTCTCTGAAAGCCATGCCACATCTCGAGCATATTCAGGAGCTTAAAAGCAGGGGCGGAGTCTTTCCCGAGATAGTGATCCCCGGAAATACAGGCAGTATCTACGATCATGAGGAACGCATCGTACTTACCGCACAGGATAACAGAGATATAGAGATCACCGGCAAAGATCTGCAGGATCCCGGTCCGGGCAAAAATCCCATGGTACATATCATTGACCCCGCATCGGGAGCCGGCAGATCCTTTCTGATCACTCAGGACGGGATCTTCTCCACCGATGCACGCGCCGCAAGTCCCGCCGGGTCGGTTTATCCTCACCCCTTCAAACGTTTTCTTGCGCGCGGGGTGGATATGATGATCTATATGATCATTGTGGTCTCATTCATCAGACTTGTTTTTGAACTCGATCCGGTAACATCCCTGACGCTCGGACTGCTTTCGGATTCTTCGCGTGAGACGCTTAATCCTCTCTGGATGTATACGATCTACCTGCTGATGTTTATCATCGAACCGCTGGTCATCCACTTTACAGGAACCACTCCCGGAAAGCTGATCTTCGGAGTACGCATCCTTGACGCATCCGGCCGGAAGCTTTCCCTCAAAGCCGCTTATATACGTTCCTTTAATCTGTTAAGATACGGATACGGTTTTATGATACCGATCTATACCTTCTACAGGTATTTCAGAAGCTTCATGGACTGCCAGTACGGGGTCGTTCTTCCCTGGGACCGGGATATTACCCTAAAGCACCCGGATAACCCTTCCTTTGTGAGCATCGGACTGCTTATCCCGGCTGTGCTTCTGATCTCTTTCATCAATGGATTTTCGGGTATTTATTTTGAAATGCCCAAAAACAAGGCTCCTCTTACCGAAGAGCAGTTTTATGAGAATTTTGCGCATGTCGCTCACTATAATTCGATCAGTACGGCATATTTCCCCGATTTTGATCTCACGGTCGAAAACGGCATCGTAACCGGTGTTTCATTTACGGTCAGTGAAAAGGATCTGGATACGATCTATGTCAATTACTATCCCATGTATGTAGCCTTCATGGCATTTGCGGGAGCTTCGGAGGATGCCTCGGCATACTCGGTCAATTACTCTTCGCCGGCAAAATCCGCTTTCAACGACGGAATGAAGGATTTTTCCTTTGATTATGCCGGAGTAAATGTCACCAATACCGTCAGCTACACAGGATACAACCGTAATATCATCAGCGGATATCTCTATAAAAACGCCCAGTCTGACACGCACGAATTCACGCAGACCTTTGAAATGAAACTTGCGGAATGATTCACACGGACCTTTAAAATGAGACTTGAGGAATGATTCATACTGACCTTTGAAATGAGATTTGCAAAATGATGATACTTTATTTGTGATCCTTCCGGTGTTTTGATAAACCGGCAAAAATATACCGAAATCAATACTTACAGGAGGTTGCCTCATTATGAACAGCTTCGATCACAGTGTTGTAACAGATCCCACTTTTTTTGCGGACAATGTTCTGCCCGCGCATTATGACGGAGATTATTTCGATCCGTCGGAAACGGGCCTGATCATGGACAGACTTACAGGCGATTTCTTAAGGAATGACACCTGGTACGGCGATACCCGTTTCCGCCATATGCTGAACGGTATCTGGAAGATCCAGACAGCCAACAATTACGAATCTCTTCCGCAGGGTTTTGAATCCGTGGATTTCAACTGCAAGGGCTGGGATGAAATACGTGTTCCCGCTCATATCCAGATGGAAGGCTTCGGCGGTGTGCCCCATTATACCAATGTTTCATATCCCTGGGACGGCCACGAACAGATCAAACAGGGCGAAATTCCCGAGATCTGTAATCCGACTGCGGCCTACGTGAAATATTTCCGTGTTCCCGAACGTTTCCTGGGCGAAAGGATCTTTATCTCGTTTAAGGGCGTTGAGTCGAGCCTTGCCCTGTTCCTTAACGGTAAATACATCGGCTACAGTGAAGATACGTTCACCCCGAGTGATTTTGAGCTTACCGACTGTCTGGTCGAGGGCGAGAACAAGCTTGCCGTGATCGTTACAAAATGGTCATCGGGTTCATGGCTTGAGGATCAGGATTTCTTCCGTTTTTCGGGTATCTTCAGGGATGTTTTTCTTTATATCAAACCCGAGAAGCATGCCGAAGACGTATCCATAAAGACTTTGCTTTCGGATGATCTTAAAAAGGGAGTTCTCGAGATCGGTCTCGAGCTGAATTCTCCGGCAGTCGTTACCGCAGAGCTTGCCGATCTGACATTTGATTCACAGACAATGCTTCCATTTGAAACAAACGAATGCAGGAAAGCCTCCTGTATCCCTTCCGGAATCAGGACCATTGCTTCAGGAACCGTAAAGATCTCCAAAAACAAAGGGAAGATCAGACTTTCCGTCGATTCTCCCGAACTGTGGAGTGCCGAAAATCCCAAGCTTTACGGACTTGTTCTGTCTGTCTGTGACAAGGATGATATATGCAGTGAGATAATTCCGCTCAGAGTCGGCTTCAGGAAATTCGAACTAAAGGACGGCATTATGCAGCTCAACGGCAAACGCATCGTTTTCAACGGTGTCAACCGTCACGAATTCAGCTCGCTTACGGGACGCGCGATCACCTTTGCCGAAACACGCCGTGACCTCATCAACATGAAACGCAACAACATCAATGCGATAAGAACCTGCCATTACCCCGACAATTCTTTTGTATACGACCTTGCCGACAGTCTCGGTCTGTACATTATCGACGAGACCAATATGGAGACGCACGGTACCTGGACTTACGGAGGGATGGATGAGAAGGCACGCCGGGATGTGGTTCCGTGTGACAACCCCGCGTGGAAGGATGCCGTTCTGTTCCGTGTGAACAATATTTACCAGCGTGACAAGAACCATGCCTCAATACTTATCTGGTCCTGCGGCAACGAAAGCTACGGAGGAAAGAACATCAAGCTCATGCATGATCTGTTCCGCAAGCTTGACGACACTAGGATCGTTCATTACGAAGGAATAGTCAATGACCGTCGCTATAATGACACGAGCGACATGGAAAGCCAGATGTATCCCAAGGTAAAGGATATCGAAGCATTCCTTGCAGCTCATCCCGAAAAACCCTTTATCTGCTGTGAATATATACACATGCAATGGGCAATTCCTGCGGTGGAATGCACAAATATACCGATCTTGCCGCGAGAGAACCCCGTTTCCAGGGTGGCTTCATCTGGGATTATATAGACCAGTCTATCACGATAAAGGATCGTTTCGGAAAAGAATTCGAAGCCTACGGCGGTGACTTTGGAGACAGACCGAGCGATTACAATTTCAGCGGTAACGGAATCGCTTACGGCGGAGAAGGAAGAGAATCCTCTCCGAAAATGGCTGAAGTGAAATATAACTATCAGAATATTAAAGTATCTTTTAACAAATCACGATTTAACATTCGTAATTACGGCCTTTTTTCAGGCACCAAAGACTATGACTGTGAGATCATTCTTTTAAAGAACGGTGAGGAATACAGAAAGCTCATAACACACTTCGATGTCGGACCGGACTCTGAGAAGTCATTACCGATCCCCGAACCGATCCTTGCCTGTATCAGAGAAGATGAAATATCGGATACCGAAAGTACCTCCGGATACAACGGAACGGGATTCGGCAGGAAGGCCGAGTATTCAATACTTATTAAATTCAGATTAAATAAAGATACGTTATATGCCTCCAAGGGGTATGAGATCGCCTACGGCCAAAGCATCCCCTCTCTGGTTTCATTTGCTTCAAACGACGGTACAAATGATGACAAAGACGGATCTGTCGATATTGACAGCTGGTCTTTGGAAAATGAGACCTACAGAGTCACTCACGGAAAGGGCAACCTTGGTATCCGGGGCAATGATTTTGAGATCCAGTTCTGCGGTCTCGGGCTGACCTCATACAAGAAATGCGGACGGGAACTTATAGAAGGCTTCCCCGCTCCCGCGTTCTGGCGTGCTCCGACCGACAATGACCGAGGGAACCGCATGGCACAGCGTTGTGCACAGTGGAAGCTTGCCGATATGTACGCTCGTATCACCGGCTTCGATGTCTCGGAAAAAGACGGCCGCGTACTTGTAACATACACTTACACCTTCCCCACCGTTCCGGAGGAGAAATGCACCGTACAGTACTTTGTTGATTTTGACGGCAGGATCGATGTCGAGCTGTCAAGCAGCGCGGGCAAAAAGCTCGGCTCAATGCCGGTATTCGGTATGAGGTTTAAATTCAATGCCGATTTCGACAGACTGACCTGGTACGGATACGGTCCCGGAGAGTCCTACAGCGACCGCTCGCACGGCAATCCCCTCGGGATCCACAGATCAACGGTTTCACAGCAGCTCTCAAGATATCTTGTTCCGCAGGAATGCGGTAATAAGATCGGTGTCAGAAATGCAAAAGTACTTGATTCAAAAGGCAGAGGTATCCTGTTTACATCCTGCCCCGATGCAAAAGGTTCCGGACGCTATGTTGACAAACAGCTTACAAAGGAACTTGCCGGAACATTTGAATTTCAGGCACTCCCCTGCACTACTCACGAGCTTGAGAATGCCATGCATGCAACCGAGCTTCCTCCTGCACATTTTACCAACGTGCGGATCGCGCTTGCACAGCTCGGTGTAGGAGGAGATGACTCCTGGGGTGCTCCGACACATGAAGAATATTATATTGACGTCAAGAAACCGCTCACGCTTCGTTTCTCGATGAAGGCAGTTTAAAAGTGATGAAGACAGTTTAAAAAATACCGCCCGATCCATAGAATAAACCCGGTATTACTTTTACCGGTATACATTCTTCGGATCGGGCGGTTTATTTTATTAATTTCTGATTTAATTTTATATGATATCTGTCACGGTCAGTTCGTCTTCATTGCTGATAAATTCGATTTCTTTTCCGGCGAAACTGAATCTGTAAGTCTTTTTCTCATCGCGCTTGTATGCGGGTCTGGGGTCCTGTTCGAGGAGGCTTATGAGTTCTTTTGTTTCCTCCGCAGTCAGCTTCGATGCGGCTGTCTGAAGGATCGAGACCTTTACGGTCCCGAACTCCCTCTCTGCCGTAAACCCGCCGAGCGCATCCGGGTATGAGTCGGCATAGGGAATATACGGTTTGATGTCAAATATCGGTGTTCCGTTCATCAGATCCGCCCCGCTCACGGTTATCACGGGCCCTTCTTCGGTATTCGTCTCGATCTTCACTATTTTCACGCAGCTTAGACCGATAGGATTCGGTCTGAAGGGCGATCTGGTCGCAAATACGCCTATTCTCTCATTTCCACCGAGTCTCGGAGGCCTCACGGTCGGATTCCAGTCGGTCTTCTCACCGGCTGTACCGGCGGATGGCGATGTCCCCGCAGTACCGCCTGCTCCGGTTACCGTGTTCCTTTCCTTCCCTCTTCTGACTGCCTCCGAAAACTCCCAGATCAGCCAGATATGAGAAAATCCGTCCAGACCGCGCAGTGCGTCAGGATTGCGGAATTCCGGTTCAAAAACGATCCTCGACAGAGAATTCCCCACCAGACCGCTCTGACGGGGAATTCCGAATTTACCTGTAAAATTATTATATATATGGGCTATATGTATCATATCTGACCTGTCAGTTCTTGTATTTTTCAGCCTGCTCCTTGATCAGAGCGCCGTCTTCAAAATAATTGATCTTCATTGCCCTGCGAACCCGGGCAAGTGTGTCAGCTGCCTCAGCCTCGGCGATCGCACTGCCTTTTTTAAGTATTTCGTATACGCCGGGGATATCCTTTTCCCACTCTTTTCTTCTTGCACGAATAGGCTCAAGCTCGGCGTTCAGGACATTGATCAGGAACTTCTTGCATTTTACATCGCCTAATCCGCCGCGTTTGTAGTGATCTTTCATTTCTTCAAGATTCGCGTAGCCGGGGTTAAATGCTTCAAAATGCTCCGGTCTGCTGAACGCGTCAAGATAGGTAAATACCGTATTGCCTTCGATCTGACCGGGATCGTTTACATTGATATGATTGGGGTCAGTATACATCGACATAACCTTCGTCTTGGTCTCGTCCGCGGTGTCGGCCAGGAAAATGCAGTTACCGAGAGACTTGCTCATCTTCGCTTTACCGTCTGTACCGGGCAGACGCAGGCACGCCTGATTTTCCGGAAGCAGGATCTTGGGCTCCACAAGCGTATCACCGTACACACTGTTGAATTTGTGTACGATCTCCTGACACTGTTCGAGCATCGGCATCTGATCCTCACCGACCGGAACCGTGGTAGCCTTAAATGCCGTAATATCGGCTGCCTGACTGATCGGATAAGTGAAGAATCCTACAGGAATACTGTCTCCGAAGCCTCTCATCTGAAGCTCGGATTTTATCGTAGGATTACGCTGAACACGTGAAACGGTAACAAGGTTCATATAGTAAAATGTGAGTTCGGTGAGCTCAGGAACCATCGACTGGATAAGGATCGTGATCTTATCCGGATCAAGTCCTGCCGAAAGATAATCGAGCGCAACCTCCACGATATTCTGCCGAACCTTCTCCGGATTCTCCGCATTGTCCGTCAACGCCTGCGCGTCAGCAATCATAATAAATATCTTGTCATATTCTCCCGAATTCTGAAGCTCTACTCGACGGCGCAATGAGCCCACATAATGACCGATGTGAAGACGCCCTGTGGGTCTGTCCCCCGTTAAGATAATCTTTGACATAATCGTTTCTCCTTGAATTTATCTGTATGTGCCCGCAGATGCTTATTAACAGGCAGGTCCTCCCCCCATCGCTTAAAAAGCCTGGTGCTCCGGTCGTGCCGATAAGCAAGACCACGGACAATAACACAAATTTGTATCATTTTAACACGAAATATACACGTTTACAAGTGTTACCGACAGCTTTCCTCTTTCAATTTTCGTAAAACGGTAGTATAATAGAAATGGTCGTTTGTACCTCATTTTTATCGGAAATGCTCACAGCCGCGGACTTTAGTCCTGCCGCTTCTGCTCTGTCTCCTGCTACGGAGGTTAAAGTCTGAAAGTGTACTGCCCTTTCAAACTGCCCGCATCGGTGTCGAGAGCGCCATCGATGCAAGCTTCGTCGTTCGCTCAGGATCAGCCGCACTGATCCAACTCTCGACATGGAGGTTAGAAACATGGATTTTACCGGTATTACTCCCTTCCCTTCGGAAAACGTTTCTGTTGCCGACACTTACTTTTCTTTAGGCAGCGACTGCATTACTGTTCGCAAATACATTTCATCTCATCTTGAATCAGGTTCTGTTCATCTGGCTCAGGACAGATATCCCTCGGGCGAAGTCGTTTTCTTCTTTGAGAATTATTTTGACGGGAATCTTGCCCTTCTGATAAGCAACGATCCCGATCCTGATATCGCCGATCAGGCCGAAATGCCGGATATTTCCATATCGATCGATCACGAAGAATATATTCCCGCCGTCAATCACGGATATATGCTCATCGCGGGTCCTTTTGACGCCGGCTGCAGGATAATCCTGTCCAAAGCACCGTTTGAGGAATGTGCGGAAGAAGCGGCCGGGGATGATGCTCTTGAAGATGACTCTTTTGACAATGATGCTGCTGTAGATGATACGATCAAAGAAGAAGTGCTCAAAAACGATCAGATAGAGCAGGAAGAACTCGAAAAGGACCAAACTAAACAAGTAGAGTTAGAGAACGATCAGATAGAGCAGGAAGAGCTTGACGATGCTGCCCTTGATGATAACGATTATGAAGATCTTCTGAGAGTTGACGGTATCTGTGCAGCGGACATCGAAGATATGGATAATAATGAGCAGAGTGAAAACTGCGAAATTCAGGATGAAGAATCGTCAGAAGAAGAATCCGGTGATTCGCAGGATGATCCCTCTCCCGCTGTTGCCACAGGCTTCTCACACACCTATGAGGATGCCGAGATCCTGTACAGTGATACCAAGAGACGTTACGTGCTTAAGATCCGGGACGGTAACGGAGCGCATGCGATCCTTCCCGGAGGCATTGAAGTATTTGCCCGGACAGGCGAACATGCCTTCAAAGGATACAGGATGCGTATCGGTGACGAAGAATACGATCTTGTCGTAATGAAAGAAAGCGCGGTCAGCGAGAAAGCTGCCGGCTGCAATGCATACATGTCGCTTCTCGGTTCGTTCCAGGGAGACTGCTGCTACTGCATAGATACCTCACATCCCGAGAAAAGAGGAACTCACGGGATCTTACGCGGAACGGCCTATATTGATAATGAAACAGGATATAAATGGGGTGAGACGACTCCGGGCTGTTATGAGTTCGAACTTGAGAACGGGTCATATAATGTTTATGCAATTTCCGCGACGCCCGAAGGAAATATAAACAGTAAAAAAGATATCCGAAAAGTCAGCGGCGGGTTCCTGAAATTGTATTCCGGGAACGAAAAATTCACGCATATCAGCATTACTGCCGCTGATGCGGTTATTTCCGAGAACAGTTCGTATGTAAAACTGACGCCGGATGAATATGTTCAGGAAGCTGCATATCTATACATTCCTGAAGACATCAGCAGGTCAAATGATACACCTGTTGCGGATGATACTGATGCCACTGAAGAAAAAGCCTTCAGAACCGCTGAATTCGAGCATATTTCGACATATACTCCCGAAACCGGGGATAAGCAGATCAGTCCTTATGTTTTCGATACATTCGAAGTAACCGATGAGACCGTGATCAGCCACAATCCTGACAAGGACGAAGAAGAAGGCAAATACCGGATATCCGAACCTCCTTACAGCGAACCTGCCAAGGCTGAACCCGTAAAGGTAGCTGACGGTACCGGATCCGGAAAGATCGATGTTGCGATCCCTCTGAGCCGTGCAAATATTGAGAGCAATATCAGAGTGTCGACATACACCGTATCAACCCCCGAGATGCACAAAAA
>JAILIQ010000233.1 GCA_024695205.1 Lachnospiraceae bacterium | reverse complement strand
AACCTCCTGTCGAGAGCGCAGCGAACGGCAGATGGTTGCATCGGTGGCGCTCTCGACACCGATGCAGTCGTTTGAAAGTTCTTTTGAACTTTCAAACTTCTGACCTCCATGTCCTCTGTGTGTCTGAATTACCGAAGAAATGCCGGTTCTTTTCCGAGCAGTCTTAAGATGCCCTCGGCAAAATAATAATCTCCGTAAATGATCGTAAAATTATGCTCCCTGTCATTGTACGCGGCAGTACATTTCTCCGTGATATTGTCAGTCCCGCTGTCCCAGTTGCACCTGTTATCTGCAAGTCTGCCAAGCAGGCTTACGGCAGCATCGTGATATTGCCGGGCTTTTTCGTTTTCCGCGGCTTTTGCCTGTTCCCGGTTACCTGTTTCGTCCTGCTTTCCCGTTTGTTCCCGGTTACCTGTTTCATCCTGCTTTCCCGTTTGTTCCGGGTCATCTGTCCGGGCCGGCTTTACCGCGTTTTCAAGTTCGAGCAGTCCGCATGCAAATATTGCGGCCGCAGTCGAATCCTCCCAGTCGATATCATGCTCCTGCCAAAAATCAACCGGTACATATTCCCATTTTTCAAGCTCACCCAAAACATATGCGGCGATCTTCCCTGCGGTTTCAAGATAACGTTTTTCCCGGGTGAATCTGTAGCTCATCGCAAATCCGTACAGTGCCCATGCCTGGCCCCTGGTCCATGACGAACCGTGTTCCTTGCCCTGTCCGCCCAGGGATCCGAGCCGTTTGCCGGTTGAAGGATCGAAGCAAACTATATGGCATACGGAACCGTTCTCACGGACAAATGCATCTATAGCCGTATCGGCGTGCAGCATTGCTATCTGCGTAAATCTCGGATCCTTTGTTTCATTGCCTGCCCAATACAGAAGCGGCAGGTTCATCATGCAGTCGATTATCGCCCAGCCGGCCTTCTGACCGATCTCGGAATCGCTCCAGTCATTCCATGCCCGTATAAAACGTCCCGCCGGATTAAAACGCCCGGCAAGATTTGCGGCAGCAAGCAATGCGCGGTTCTTTGAGTCTTTATTGCCGCACAGCTTATGATCCATGACCGATGTCAGCAGCCATTTAAAACCGCTGTCGTGGTCCATTCCACCGTACTGCATGAGATTCCTGTCAAGCTTCTCCTCAATACCTTCGGCGCGCTGCCTGAAAATATCTTCTCCGGAATACTCATACAAAAGCCACATCAGTCCGCCGTAAAAGCCGTTGGTCCACCATCCGATGCGGTCTGTGCCCGAATTATCGTCAAATATCCCGTCCACGGTCCTGTAGGGGATCTTTTCTCCGCTGCGTGCTGCAACAATACGCTCTTTTTCAACGATCCTGCGTGCAATTTCCTCTGCCATAAATCTTTCATTCTTCCTCATAATTACCCCCATGATGCAAGCATCTAACGGTCGCATCGGTGTGTTCTTACAAAAGTACTACCCATAAGCGTTCAGCCTACAGGTAGCAAGAAATATCAGTTAAATTCTTCTTTGAACTTTTCCGGCTCGAGTGCCCAGCACAGACCGGTCACCAGATGAGTGCGCCAGAAATTGAAATCATGCACTCCGGGCGCTGTAACGAAGGTTGCCGGAACTCCTATCATGTTCAGGAAATTCTTAAAATCCCTGTTTGGCTGGATCAGGAAATCCTCGGTCCCGCATGCCATAAAGATGTCGGGAATGGTCTTTCCTTCCGTCTTCAGCCTCTTTACGAGAACTTCGGGATTGGCATCGGTTTTGGCAGCCTCCTTCAGATCACCGAACACCCATGAATAGTATTCGTAATTCGCCATCGGATTGGGATCGTCGGGCTTCATCAGCGCAAGCTGGTTCTGTATCAGTGCCGAAGACAGAGCGATAACCTTTCCGAATGTATCCGGGAACATGAATGCCGTATGAAGGGCTCCGAAACCGCCCATCGACAAACCGCCGATAAATGTATCCTCACGTCTTCCGAACAGCCCGAAGGTTTTGCGTGTATATTCCACAAATTCCTTTCCGACATAGGTCGCATATCTGCAGCCTGTCTGGGGCTGGTCGAGATAGAAATTGTTGTCTCCGTTCGGCATGAAGAAATTAACATTGAAACGGTTGGCGATCTCACCCAAAGGTGCATTTACGAACCAGTCCGAATCACAGCCGCTGTATCCGTGCAGCAGATAGACGTTTTTTACGGGCCTCTTGTAATGAGGGTTGTTCTCGGTCCCAAATGCATTGTCATTGGACAGGACCGCCGTAAAATGAACCGGTCTGCTCAATGCCTTAGAAAAAAATGTACCGTTAAAATGTGCCATATGATCCTCCGATCCTGCGAGTGCCTTTTACGGACTTGAGCGTCTCCGGGCGTTTATGCCGTTTCGATCGCATTTGCCGCCTGCAATCCGAGCATTTCAACGGCATCCTCGCGCATTTTGTATTTTAGTATCTTACCTGCGGCGTTCATCGGGAAAGCATCAACGAAGGCCACATATCTGGGAACCTTGTGCTTTGCCATATGTGAACGCACATATTCTTTAAGTTCTTCTTCGGTCAGGCTCTCACCTTCCTTTAAGATAACACAGGCAAGTATCTCCTCACCGTAATCCTTGTCGGGAACACCGATGACCTGAACATCCTCAACCTTCGGATGGGTATAGATGAACTCCTCGATCTCCTTCGGGTAAATGTTCTCACCGCCGCGGATGATCATATCCTTGATCCTTCCGGTGATCTTGTAGTTACCGTCGGGTGTCCTGCGGGCAAGGTCTCCCGTATGCAGCCATCCGTTCTCATCGATAGCGGCGGCTGTAGCTTCGGGCATCTTGTAATAGCCCTTCATGATATTGTAACCGCGGGCTACGAACTCGCCGTCCACATTGTCCGGAAGATCCTCATTGGTCTCGGGATCGACTATCTTGCACTCCACTCCGAAGAACGGTGAACCGACCGTATTGACCCTGACTTCAAGGGAATCCGTGGTCTTGCTCATCGTACATCCCGGAGAAGCCTCCGTCTGGCCGTATACGATAACGATCTCGCTCATATGCATCTTCTCGACAACCTCTTCCATAACCTTGATAGGACAGGGGCTGCCGGCCATGATACCGGTCCTCATATGTGAAAAATCGGTCTTCGGGAAATTCTCATGTCCGAGCATCGCGATAAACATCGTCGGAACGCCGTGGAATGCGGTGATCTTCTCCCTGTTGATGCAGTCAAGACCTTTTCTGGGTGAAAATGCCGTGATCGGACACATCGTGGTCCCGTGCGTCATTGAAGCCGTCATTGCAAGGACCATGCCGAAGCAGTGGAACATCGGAACCTGGATCATCATGCGGTCCGCAGTGGAAAGATCCATGCCGTCGCCGATGCATTTTCCGTTATTTACGACATTGTAATGCGTGAGCATAACACCCTTCGGAAATCCTGTGGTACCCGAAGTGTACTGCATGTTCGCAACATCGTGCTTATCTATGAAGCGGCGGCGGAACTCGACTTCCTTCTGGGAAACCGTCTCCGAAAGTGCAACCGCTTCTTCCCAGGTGTAGCAGCCCGGATGTTTCGAACCTGCAACGACTACATTTCGCAGAACCGGAAGCCTGTCGGCATGCAGTTCTCCGGGCTCGGAATTTTCAAGCTCGGGGCAGAGTTCGTTGATTATCTGGAGATAGTCGATATCCTTAAAGTTCTCGATCATTACAAGTGTATGCGTATCCGACTGACGGAGAAGATACTCTATCTCGTGTACGCGGTAAGCTGTATTGACCGTAACAAGGACCGCTCCGATCTTCGTCGTTGCCCAGAAAGTGATGTACCACTGGGGCACGTTTGTAGCCCAGATCGCAACATGGTCTCCACGCTTTACACCCATTGCGATAAGACTGCGGGCAAAGGTATCGACATCATTGCGAAACTCAATGTATGTCCTGGTATAATCAAGCTCCGTATAGCGGAACGCGTACTGTTCGGGG
>JAILIQ010000200.1 GCA_024695205.1 Lachnospiraceae bacterium | reverse complement strand
AACGGGGTTGCCTCCTTTGCCTCGAACTATATGGCATGGGAGGGCGCTCAGAAATGCGCGGACATCCTGAAGCTGGCCGGATACAACTACGGTGAGAAGCTGTATGACGCGCATCATGAGAAATATCCCGACTGGATGATCTACGGGAGCGAAACGAGCTCGACCGTACAGTCAAGGGGAATATATCATTTTCCGATGAATGTCTCGGTAATGGCCGATGATGACGAGCAGTGCTCCGCGCTCGGAAACTGCACAACGAGCTGGGGTGCCGAGAATGTTGAATATGTGATCAAGGCTGAGCGTGACCATGATTTTTCCGCGGGCCAGTTTCTATGGTCCGGATTTGATTATATCGGAGAGCCGACGCCGTATCACACGAAGAATTCATATTTCGGACAGATCGATACCGCAGGTTTCCCCAAGGATACCTATTACATTTTCAAAGCCGAATGGACCGACTTTAAGAAAGCGCCCTTCGTGCATGTATTCCCGTACTGGGATTTTAACGAGGGCCAGATCATCGATGTCAGGATCGCTTCAAATGCGCCTTGCATGGAGCTCATCGTAAACGGCATCTCTCACGGCAAAAAGTATGTGGACCATGAGAAGGACGCCGTTCTGTGCCCTGTTTGGCAGGTGCCCTACCACAAAGGCTGCATAGAAGCGGTTGCCTATGATGAGGATGGAAATGAGGTCGCAAGACAGCGCCGCAGTTCCTTTGGTGATGTTGCCGAAGTAAAGTACAGACGCTTTAATGGTACCCAAAATGCCGCCGCGGATGCCGACGCAACCGGGTGCGGGCCGGAGCTGGCGTTCTTTGAGATATATGCGCTCGATAAAGACGGCAATGAAGTTGAAAATGCCAACAGTCGTGTAAATGTGCGCGTAAAGAACGGGACACTTCTCGGACTCGACAACGGTGACAGTACCGATTTCGACCAGTACAAATGTGATTCGAGAAGAATGTTTGTCGGCAGGCTTTTAGCGGTCGCCAAGGCTTCGGAAGGTTTTGGTCCGGAAGATGTGGAGCTTGAGCTTGAGATCGATAAGCAGGATATCCCCGTCAGAAAGATCGAGATATGCTGCGCAAATACAGAGGAGCATGATATCGCACCTTCACAGGCGGCTGCTCCTGACGGCTTAAATGCGGCACATTTTTATCCGGAACATACGAAAGAGACGATCGAAGCAAGGATACATCCTTCGAATGCTACATACAGAGATATTGTCTGGGCTGTTGTCAATGATTTTGCCGTAAAATCAAACCTGGCGGTGATCGAACCGGATGGCGTCAGCAGTATGACAGAAAATGAACATGAAACTGTAGTACGTGCAAAACTTGAAGCAAAGGGAGACGGTGATTTCAGACTGCGCTGCATGACGCATAACGGGACCGAAAAGCTGCAGTGCATCTCATCGCTTGAATTCTCTGCTTCCGGGCTCGGAACGGCATATCTTGATCCGTACGACTTTATCGCGGGATCACTGTATACGGATTACAAGGGTGATGTCGGCAACGGCAATGAGAAGGGTGTTGCAACGCCCCGCGGCGATGACAGCTATGTCGGTTATGAAAATATCGATTTCGGCGAATTCGGATCGGATGAGATCACGATACCCATTTTCACGCTTGACTCAAATGAGTATGAGATAGGTATCTGGGAAGGAAGACCCGGAGATGAAGGCAGCGAATTGCTTCTGGACGGCAGATACTGCAAGCCTTCGATCTGGAATGTTTACCAGCCCGAGACCTACAGGCTGAACCGAAGGGTCAGGGGTGTCACGAGCATTTACTTTACCGCGAAAGCCAAATTCCATATCAAGGGATTTTCATTTACAAAGCCCGACAAGGCTTTTTCAAAGGTCTATGCAACGGAGAATTCAAGAATATACGGAGATACGTTCACTGTTGAAAAAGATGCTGTAACAGGCATAGGAAATAACGTCACGATCGAGTTCGACAACATGCTTTTTGACGGGCGCAGGGCATCGAAACTGACAATATGCGGAAGATCGGCAGCCGAAAACAATTCGATCCATCTCAAGCTTGAATATCCGGACGGCGAATCCCGCGTTTTACTGCTGGAATTTGTGCATACGGAAGGGTTTGAGGAGAAGACATTCGACGTTTCATCGGTCGATACGTCGGGATGTGTAAAAGCAGGCTTTGTATTCCTGCCCGGAAGTAATTTCGATATGAAATACTTTGTATTCGGGGAGTAAGAAACCCGGTCAAAACAAAAGGGGTGCTGCATATCTAATGCAACACCCCTTTTATGATCATTTAATTTCTCGGCTGACGGTTCATGCCTTTGTATTCGGAAGGCGTACAGCCCTTGACATTTTTAAATACGCGGTTAAATGTGGAAAGCGAATTGAAGCCGGACTGCATCGCCACTTCCGTGATCGAGATATCCGGAGTGATAAGGAGCGCCTCCGCATGCTCAATACGCTTCCGTGTCAGATAATCATAATAGGAAACATTGGTGAACTGCTTGAAAAGCCTTGCAAAATGGAACTTGGAGAAGCCGGCAAGCGAAGCAAGTTCGTCAACAGTCACGTCCTCGGTGCAGTGCTCGTTGATGTAACTGCATATGTTCATGAATTTCTGTACATATTCATGCTGCTTGTTGGTTGTGAAATTGCCGAACATCGCGGCAAGATTGCCGGATTCACGTCCGATGATCACAAAGAAATTGATGAGCAGTGAATAAATACGCGCCTCGCGGAACGGAGTTCCTCCGAAATATTCCGATTCGATCTCGAGCAGGCAGTCACGAAGAGAGGCTGAAAGCTCATTGGCAAGATCATCATTGTTCTTTCCGCGGATGATACAGTAAGGATGCAGCGAATGGAGCAGCTGGTCCATACCTTTAAGATTACACAGCAGTGAATAGTCTATGAGAACTATCAGTCGGGATCCGGAACTCGGAGCTTTCAGCGTATGCAGCTCTCCGGGCGGTATGATTATGATATCGTCGGGCTCGACAACCATTTCGTTCGATCCGATCGTGATCCCGTAATCATTTTTAAACGGCATGATTATTTCCATGGCCGTATGCCAGTGGATGGGATAGTTGTCTGTTTCACGGTTATGATGTATCCGGACTCCGTTCATTCCGTTGAATGCGACGGTTTCAACTATTCCGTTCAATATTTCGATCAAAACAAGCTACCCCCTCATTCACTTTAATACCTTAATACTTCAATACTTTTTTTTCATCAAGATACAGCTCTGTTTAAGCCCTCAATCCGATTTTAACACATTGAAGAATAAAAATCAAAAAAAGATTGCAAATTTTGACAATTATTTATCAAATTTTGCTCTTTTTTTATTTTTTAAAATGAACACGAATAAAAAAATTGACCCTGAATGGCTTATTTGTTATAATGTAAAACCCTTGGTCTTCAAACAGGATAAAACAGGTCTGGCAACCATAAGCCAATCGCTTACGCTCTTGGCATGGAGGTTAAGTTTGAAAGTTCAAAAGAACTTTCAAACGACTGCATCGGTGCCGAGAGCGTCACCGATGCAACCATAAGCCAATCGCTTACGCTCTTGGCATGGAGGTTAAAAAATGAGCTATATTCATGTGGACAATCTTGAAAAGCGCTTTCTGATCAAAGAAAAACGCAGGAAAGGTTCGCTGTTTCGCGAAAAGAGAGAGGTTTATGCACTTCGTGAGGTTTCTTTTGATATCGAACAGGGTGAGCTTCTCGGATATATCGGTCCTAACGGAGCCGGAAAATCGACAACGGTAAAGATCCTGTCCGGGATCATGACGCCGGACGGCGGAGAGGCAACTGTCGGAGGACGTATCCCCTGGAAAGAGCGTAAGGCGCATGTAAGCCGCATCGGTGTGGTGTTCGGCCAGCGTTCGCAGCTTTGGTGGGATGTGCCGGTACAGGACAGCTATGATCTGCTTAAGGATATTTACAGGATACCGAATGATGACTACAGGGCAAGGCTTAAGGAACTTACGGAGGCTCTTCAGATAGAGGGGCTGCTTAAGACGCCGCTGCGCCAGCTCAGTCTCGGACAGCGTATGAGAGCTGAACTGTGCGGCTCGCTGCTGCACAGGCCCGAGCTGCTGTTCCTTGATGAGCCGACCATAGGTCTTGATGCTGTAAGCAAGCTTGCTTTAAGAGACTTTCTAAAATGGGAGAATGAGAGAAGGGGAAC
This sequence comes from Lachnospiraceae bacterium, assembly GCA_024695205.1. Lineage (GTDB taxonomy): Bacteria > Bacillota > Clostridia > Lachnospirales > Lachnospiraceae > RUG11977. The sequence goes on along the minus strand of JAILIQ010000200.1, from coordinate 9,735 downwards.
TACGATCCTTCTGACAACCCATGACATGGAGGACATCGTTGCACTGTGTCCGCGTGTAATGGTGCTCGGACACGGCAAAAAGCTGTTTGACGGCAGTCTGACCGATCTGCTCTCGGGATTCGATACGGTCAGGACCGTCAATGTCAGGTATGAGGAGGACGGCGTGATGCCTGCCCTGCCCGGGATCGTTCCGGTCGCAAATGAGGGCGGGAGCATCGATATCGTGTATTCACCGTCGGAATTTCCGACAGCCCTACTGGTAGAGCGTCTGCATGAAGCGGGAACCATCAGGGAACTGACCGTTCAGCCGCAGAACATCGATCATCTGGTGGCGGCCATGTACAGGGAAATGGATATCTGAGTTATGAGATGGGAGCAATAAAGGATATGAGATCGTATCTGTCCGCATTTAATATGCGTAAGAAAATGGAGCTGCAGTACAGGGGTGCGGTTGTCGGCGGATTTATCTGTCAGGTGTTCTTCGGGATAATACTGATCGCTATATATCGTGCATTGTATGCGGGAAAGCCACAGTCAATGCCGCTTGAGCAGATAACAAGTTATGTGTGGCTGCAGCAGGCTTTTTTCAGGATGCTTTTTGCCTCGGACCCCGAACTGCTTGATAAGATAAGGACCGGCGGTATCGCTTACGATCTGTGCCGCCCGCTTGATATATACTGGTTCTATTATGCAAGGATAGTGGCACAGAAGCTGATAGGCAGCCTTATGAGGGGAATCCCTATGATAGTGTTCGCGTTCCTTCTGCCAAAGGGCTGGGGGCTTGTTCTTCCGGCATCTGCGGGCGGACTTTTCCTCGGAATACTGGCTCTTATTATCGGATTGCTGTGTATTTCGGCACTTGAGAACATTACGATGGGATTTACGATGAGGACTCTTGATCCGAGGGGAATGCAGGCAGTCCTGAACATGCTTATGATGACATTTTCAGGCAATATTCTTCCTCTTACGCTGTTTCCAGACAGCTGGCAGAAGGTGATCAGACTGCTTCCGTATGCCCAGCTTCTGGATTCGCCGATAAGGCTTTATACAGGGGAGACGGCTGTTGCGGATGCGCCGCGTATCATAACGATACAGCTGGTGTGGCTACTGATCCTTGCATTTGCCGGGATCCGGTTCTGGCACAGCAATCAAAAACGGATCATCATTCAGGGTGGGTGATTACAATGAATACGATAAAACTTTACATTCATTCGATGCGTATGCTGATAAAGTCACAGCTGCAGTACCCGGCTTCATTTCTGATGCAGACCTTCGCACAGCTGATAATGGAAGGCGGCGAAATGATGGCTGTGATACTGCTCGTCAACCGTTTTGAACATTTAAACCAGTGGGAAGCGGGGGATTTATATATCTTTTTCGGTATGATGAGCGTGACCTTCTACCTGACAGAGATATTCTGCCGCGGTCTGACGGGGAATTTTCCTTCACTGGTCAGGACAGGAGGACTTGATACGCTGCTTTTGCGCCCGAGGGGCGTTCTTACCCAGGTCATGTGCAGTGCGGCCGACCCCAGGAGGATCACCTGTATTGCGGTCGGAACGGCGGCACTCGTAACAGGCAGCAGGATGTCAAATGTAAACTGGACATTGGGAAAGGCCCTGCTCCTGGCAGAATCTGTCTTATGCGGATGTCTGCTGATTCTTGGCCTGTTTATGATCGAAGCGATATTCTGTATCCACAGCGTGAAATCGATAGAGCTGGTAAATGCCCTGACTTACGGAGGCCGCAGCGCCTGCCAGTATCCGATCGATACGTATCCGAATCCGTTAAGGATCCTGTTTACAACGATCGCGCCTTTTGCACTGGTACTGCATGTTCCGGGCGCAGTCATACTTGACAAGCCGTTATTTGATCTGCCGCTCTGGATGGCATATATCACACCTTTGTCCGGGGTAATCTTTTTCGTGATACTGTGGTTCTGTTTTCAAAAAGCGATGAAGTTTTACAGATCAACGGGAAGCTGAATTTTTCAAGCTTGACAAAACCAGGTCGAAGTAGTATCTTAAAAACATAGAAACTCTTATTCAGAGTGGCGGAGAGTAAAAAACTCTGTGAAGTCACGACAACCCCGTTGCCAGGCTTTTCAAGTCTGAAGCGGAAGGTGCCAAGTTGAGCGAGCGATCGAACAATAAGAGGATTGTTGATTAATTCCCCGTATATTTTAGTCCGCGCTCAGCGCGGATTTTTTTTTCAGGAAGGAGATTTATTATGGAAAGACGTTTATTTACATCAGAGTCTGTTACAGAAGGACATCCCGATAAGGTGTGCGACCAGATCTCGGATGCTATCCTTGACGAGATGCTGCGTCAGGACCCCAACAGCCGTGTTGCCTGCGAGACCTGCTGCACTACAGGCCTTGTCATGGTCATGGGAGAGATCACAACCAAGGGATACGTTGATATCAAGAGGATCGTGCGCGATACCATAAGAGAGATCGGATATGACGATGCGGATCTCGGCTTCAGCGCGGATTCCTGCGGTGTTCTGGTCGCTATCGACGAGCAGAGCAGCGATATTGCAATGGGTGTCAACAAGGCTCTTGAGACCAAGGATTCACTCGGAAGCACGCTTGAGAGCGAGGCGGCCGGGAAACAGAAGTATCTGGAGGCGGATCCGGATAATGTGGGTGCCGGCGACCAGGGCATGATGTTCGGCTATGCCTCAAACGAGACGGAAGAGTATATGCCCTATGCAATTTCGCTGGCCCACAAGTTATCAAAACAGCTCGCAAAGGTACGCAAGGACGGAACCCTTAAATATCTTCGTCCCGACGGCAAATCCCAGGTCACGGTCGAATATGACGAGGCAGGCAAGCCCGTAAGGCTTGACGCTATCGTCATTTCCACACAGCACAGCCCTGATGTGACTCAGGAACAGATACATGAGGATATTCGTAAATATGTCATAGATGCGATCGTTCCGTCTGAAATGGTCGATGATAAGACCAAGTTCTATATCAATCCCACAGGACGTTTCGTAATAGGCGGTCCTGCCGGCGATTCGGGACTTACGGGACGCAAGATAATTGTCGATACCTACGGCGGTGCCGCTCCTCACGGCGGCGGAGCCTTCTCGGGCAAGGATCCGACAAAGGTTGACCGTTCGGCATGCTATGCAGCGCGTTATGTTGCCAAGAATATCGTGGCCGCAGGACTTGCGGACAAGTGCCAGATACAGCTTTCTTATGCGATCGGCGTGGCTACGCCCACCTCGATAAATATCGATACCTTCGGTACAGGAAAGCTTTCGGATTCCGAACTGCTTGGGATCATTCGCGACAACTTCGATCTGCGTCCCGCAGGGATCATAAGGATGCTCGATCTTCGACGTCCTATTTACAGACAGACGGCAAGCTACGGACATTTCGGCAGGAATGATCTTGATCTTCCGTGGGAGAAGCTTGATAAGGTCGAAGCGCTGAAGAAATACCTGTAATCGTTTGTTGTAACTGATGGCTGTCATTGGGAGACTGTCCGAGAACTTTTTTGACCCGGGCTCACAGGGGCGTGATTTGGTGAAACGACCTTAAAAATATGAGCTCTGCTCATTTTTTGAGTAATTTTACCGAAGACAGTCTCCTGTATGTCGGGTTTTCGGACAGTCCGGCGGGGGATAAGGAGGATTTCATGGTAGAGAAGACGAAGATTGTAAATGCCGATATTTACAGAAGCAGTGCTGTTGTAAAAAGAAGAGGAACCTTAACGCTTGAAGCCGGCAGAAATACCGTATTTATTGCGGGGCTTACGGTTTCATCGCTGACGGATACCATGCGCCTTAAGTTTGTCGGTAATGTGAAGGCTCTTGATATCAATTACATTTCAGCCCTTGATGTTGATGATGATCAGCGGCCGGAGACGACAGATATCGAAAAAAAGATCGAAAATATCGATAAAGAGCTTGAGATTTGCGATAAAATAAAGGAATTACGCGAAAAGAACGCGGATTTTACATCCCGCAGCGATGTTTCCGTCGAAGCTCAGGAAAAAGTCATCAGTGAACTGCCCAAACAGCTGATGGATCTGCACGCAAAGACCGTAGAACTTAATGATACCAGAAAAAAAATGGAAGAGGAACTGTCCCGGCTGCAGGCTGTACGTAATGAGACCGTGATCAAGGCGGAACTTCAGGCGGAAACCGCCGGAACCTATGAATTCGAGCTGCAGTATGTCGAAAGAAAAGCTTCCTGGACTCCGCTGTATGAGATCCGTTATATTTCCGAAAAACAGCCGCTTGAAGTTATAATGAAAGCCACGATCCGGCAGGGAACGAGAGAAGACTGGGAAAAGGTCAGGGTGACACTCTTTACCGGAAATCCGACTGTTTCCAATACAATTCCCGTACTTGTCCCGTCAACGCTGTCGGTGTATGAGCCAACACCGCCTAAACCCATGGCGGCGGGAAGAGGCAAGATGAAGTTAAATGCTGTTGCGGACGGGTGTGCTACGTTTTGTGAAGAAGCCGATGCCGATATGGGGTCAGCGGATGCCTTATTCAGTGAAGCAATTATGGATAACGCCGTAGTTTCGAACGAAGAAACCATGACATCATATGAGCTTCCCGGAACAAGGGATATCATACACAACTCGGAAGGTAATTCTGCCGAGTTGCAGCGGTTTGACGTGAAATCGGTCTACGGATGGCTTACCGTTCCCAGACTTGATACGAGATGCTTCATGGTAGCAAGGATCAAAAATACGGATTGGCCGCTTCCTGCGGCTACGGCCAAGATCTATATCAGGGACGCATATGCGGGACAGGTATATGTTTCAACCGATCCGGAAAAAGAGGAGTTTGAGCTCTCGCTCGGAGTCGATGAGCGTATCTCGGTATCAAGAAAAGTCTCTCCGGATAAGGTTTCGGGAGCATTCCTTAAAGGGACAAAGACCAGGAAGAGCGAATATATCATCCGTTTATCGAATTCTGCTTCCGAACCGCTTACAGTGACGGTCAAGGACAGTATTCCGGTATCGACCGACAAGAGCATCACGGTCGAAACAGATGATATTTCGGATGGAAAACTCGAAGAGAAAGAAGGTTTCCTTGTCTGGGAAAGGGAAGTAAGCAGTGCCAAACCCACAGAGATCAGGGTTGCTTACAGTATTTCCTGGCCAAAGGACAAGATACTTGAGGAAAACTGACAGGATAAAAGCAAAAGGGGCAGCCGCAGTGCGGCGCCCCTTTAATAATGCGAACCTTAATATGATCAAACCGTGAAATTCAGTCTTTCGCCGGTTGTGATCGCCTGTGCCGGAACTTCCTTCCAGTCGACAGTGCTCAGTTTTTGAAGCAGCTCTTCTTCGGAGCCTGCCTGTATAAGGGTCTTTTTGACCGTATTCTCGTCATTCTTTGCATAAGGATTGGGTTTGACGGGTTTAAGAATGCCATCCGCCGATTCTGCATCGGGTAATTCCTTCTGCTTGTCGGAAGCCTTTTCAAGCTCGGCAAAAAGCGTGATCTTTCCGTCGTCACCGATAGCGACACCGAATCTGCTGAGAGTGTTTCCGTCGCCCTGGGCGGCGTCAAGAGCGCTTTCAAATCCAAACTGCTCATTGATCCTCAGTGACATTTCCACAGCGTCGTCTACCGCCCGGAGTTTTTCTTCCGCATATTCCTCGTCCGCAGCCATTTTCTCGATCTCTTCGCTTGAGAAGATCACGGAAAACTCTTTATTGCTGCCGTTTACCATCGATCTGAGATCGTCATTCGAGTTGCCTACCATGAAGTCATAATCGCCGAATTTATCGCGGAGACCGTTAAGATAATCCTGCGCGCGTTGTGACAGCTTTGTCTCATTGGCTTTTGAGATCGCATTTTCACTGCTTGTTTTGATCGTGCCGTCATTGATGCTCTTCTTTAAACTCCCGGTTTTTGAAGGCATCTTGCCGACGGGCTCCTTCAGCTGTTTTTCTGCCTTTCCGGCAAATAATCCGCCGTTTGCACCTATCAGATTCATATTCATAAGCTTTGTCCTCCTTTGACCTGTGACGGAAAATCCTTTTTCCGCTTATAGTGCAGTATCCAATAACCTATATTGTATATCGGCATTTTATGCGGATATGTTGATAGTGTAGCGGGTTTTTTTGAAACTATCCCTGAAAGCAAGCTTTCGTGATAGTTTCAGCTGTACAGGGCTGTGAATAGTAATGGGAATTATATTTTGCATATTGAATAACTGTGGCATGTTGTGGTACAATCTAGATTGAATGTTTATAAGGTCATGCGGGATACACCCGCAGAGCCATATCAATACAGTACGCTGTTTGATCGAAAATAAAACAGATTAACGGAAAATTATGTTTGGAGGAATTATAAAATGGCAGAAGATAAGAAACAGGTTGAACAGATCACCTCAATGTCCGAGGATTTTGCCCAGTGGTATACCGATATCGTGAGCAAGGCCGAACTGATGGATTATTCGAGCGTAAAGGGCTGTATGATCTTCAAACCGGCCGGATATGCTATATGGGAGAATATTCAGAAGAATCTTGATGCGATGTTCAAAGAAGTCGGTGTGGAAAATGTTTATATGCCGATGTTCATTCCCGAATCGCTTCTCGAGAAGGAAAAGGATCATGTAGAAGGCTTTGCGCCCGAGGTTGCATGGGTAACTCACGGCGGTCTTGAGCCTCTTGAGGAGAGACTCTGCGTAAGACCCACATCGGAGACTCTGTTCTGTGACATGTATGCCAACATCGTTCATTCCTACAGAGATCTGCCTAAGGTATTCAATCAGTGGTGCAGCGTCGTACGCTGGGAGAAGACCACACGTCCCTTCCTTCGTTCAAGAGAGTTCCTGTGGCAGGAAGGACATACGGCGCACGCAACGGCCGAAGAGGCGCAGGAGCGTACCGAACAGATGCTGAACCTTTATGCCGATTTCTGCGAGAAATATCTTGCGATACCTGTTATCAAGGGTCGTAAGACCGACAAGGAGAAATTTGCCGGAGCTGAAGCTACATATACGATAGAAGCTCTGATGCATGACGGGAAAGCGCTTCAGTCGGGAACAAGCCACAATTTTGGCGACGGTTTTGCAAGAGCGTTCAACATCCAGTATACCGATAAGGAAAACAAACTTCAGTATGTACATCAGACTTCTTGGGGTATGTCGACAAGACTGATCGGCGCGATCATCATGGTTCACGGTGATGATTCGGGACTTAAGCTTCCGCCCAGGATCGCTCCGGTTCAGGTCATGATCGTTCCGATCATGCAGAATAAGGAAGGCGTGCTCGATAAGGCAGGAGAAGTGCTTGACGGACTGAAGGCCGCGGGCATCAGGGTTAAGCTCGATTCAACCGACAAGCGTCCCGGATTTAAATTTGCCGAGCAGGAGATGCGCGGTATTCCGCTCCGTATCGAGATCGGACCTAAGGACATCGAAGCCGGTACCTGTGTTGTGGTAAGGCGTGATACACATGAGAAGCTCACACTTCAGCTTGAGGGACTTGCCTCCGGGATCGGCGAACTGCTTGACGATATCCATGACAATATGCTTGAGACAGCCAGAGCACACAGGGATTCACATACCTATGATGCTGTTGATTATGAAGAATTTAAGAAGACCATAGATGAAAAGCCCGGTTTTGTACGTGCCATGTGGTGCGGCGACAGGGCCTGCGAGGACAGGATCAAGGAAGAAACAGGTGCCACCTCAAGATGTATGCCTTTTGAGCAGGTTAAACTTTCCGACAGGTGCGTCTGCTGCGGGAAGCCCGCCAAATCCATGGTTTACTGGGGAAGAGCATATTGATGCCGCATTTGCCTTCCGGCAGGATGCAGGATCATGATCTGCCACCCGGGGATATGATGATACTGCGGTTATTCTTGACCGGATCAATGTTTCAGGAGAGATACTATGATTGATTTTAATGAGGAGATCGCCCGTTTTCAGCCTTCTTTGGAGGTTGACCAGGCGGAGGAGTCCATTTATAAAAATGATATGACGGATCTGGCAGACATTCTTGATATGGTGCTGAAAAATACAGATGAAAAGCGTCGGAACGACCAGAAGTGACCGAGGAGAAATATAATATATGAACTGTCCAAATTGCGGAGCCCCGGTACCGTCGAAGAAGATGGTCTGCGATTCGTGCGGAGCGGATCTGACTGTCTACAAAAAGATAATAAGGCTCTCAAATGTTTATTACAATAAAGGTCTTGAAAAGGCTAAAGTCCGGAATTTAAGCGGTGCGATCGACGATCTTCAGCGCAGTCTCCAGATAAACAAGAAGAATACCGATGCCAGAAATCTGCTCGGACTTGTATATTTTGAGACCGGAGAAGTGGTTCAGGCTTTATCCGAGTGGGTTATCAGCAAGAACCTGCAGCCGCATGAAAATGAGGCGGATGACCTTCTTCAGAAGGTCCAGGATAATCCGGTCGAACTTGATACGCTGAACCAGGCTGTGAAAAAATACAATCAGGCAGTCAATGCCCTTCATGAATACAGTGACGAGCGCAATGACGATATGGCCATACTGCAGCTGAGAAAAGCCGTAAGCATGCATGGCAATTTCCTTAAGGCACTGCAGTTGCTAGGGCTTCTGCTCCTTAAAAACAGGGAATATGACAAAGCTTTAAAATATCTGAACCGCGCGAAGGAAATAGATGTCTCGAACCCCATTACGCTTCGGTACATAGCGCAGATAGAGGAGGAGACCTACAGCCCTGATAAAAAGAACAAAAATGAAAAGAACGGCAGGCAGAACAGTGATATTACAGGATCCGAAGACGCCGGAAGATCACAGAAGTTTTTCGGCCTTTCCGGTTCATACAAAGAAGAAAAACCAAATGTAATGGTATTTATCAATCTTCTTATCGGTGTTCTTATCGGTATCGCGGTTGTATATTATCTCGTGATCCCTACCAAAGAGAGCAAGATACGCGAAGAATATGATGCAAGGAAGGTCGACTACAGCGCCGAGATAAGCTCCAAGACAGCCTTGATCACACAGCATGAGAGTACGATCGCGTCACTGAACCGGCGTATAGACGAACTTGAGACACAGCTTGCGAACGTACCCACAGAGCCTGAGATCATTACGGTAGGCAATGATATGTACGACGGTCTGTTTGAAGCATGGAACGAATATAACAAGCTTCGGGGCACCGATTACAGTGATGACGAACTTGTCAGGGTTGCGATGCAGCTTGTTGCGATAGATGAAAACGGTATAGAAAATGAATACGCAAAGCTTCTGCTGGCTGATATGCGCGATTACGTATATTCTCGTGCGGCACGTAAGGTTTACAGGAGCGGCAAGAATGCATTTGATGGCGGGGATTATGCGGAAGCGGCCGAAAAACTTGAAGCTGCAGTAGCTCTTTCTCCGGAAAATGATGCTGCCATGTATTACCTCGGAAAGGCCTATCAGGCACTTAATGAGCTTGAAAAGGCGGTTTATTATTATAAGCTGATGCTTGAAGTGTGTCCCAATTCAACCCTCAAGGAGTATATACCTCAGAGGCTCCGTGAATGCGGTGTCACGGAATGATGACAGATGAATTAAAAAAGACTGTCGCACTTATGTGCGGCAGCCTTTTTATATTCCTGAATACTTTTTCCGACCGGTCATCCGATGCTTTCATCCCACAGCTTGACCTGATTTCTGCCGTTATGCTTGGCAAAATACAGAGCCTTGTCGGCATGCTCGATCAGATCGAGACGTTCCATGGTGGCAGGATCCCAGATCGAAACACCAAGGCTTATGG
>JAILIQ010000202.1 GCA_024695205.1 Lachnospiraceae bacterium | reverse complement strand
CCAAGATCGAATCGTTCACGCATAAAAAGGTATACGACGTGATAGTTTCCAAGAAGTATATCAAGCCCGATGACAGGATACTGATCATTGACGACTTCCTTGCAAACGGCTGTGCGCTTCTAGGCCTGATCGACCTGGTAAAGAGCGCGGGAGCGTCTGTGGAGGGTATAGGCATCGTAATAGAGAAAGGTTTCCAGACCGGAGGAAAAACGATCCGCGAGATGGGTATAGACCTGCAGTCGCTTGCCATAATCGACAGCATGGACGATGCAACGGGCAATATCGTATTCAGAGAGTGATAAACGGCCGGGCGAAGCCGGATAATACACGAGAATTCAGATCAGAGGTTGGTAATGGAAGAGGAACTTAAGGAAGACCGGGACGGCGAGATAAAAAAAGACAGACGCAGGGGCGGATCATGGAAGAAGTATGCCGGATACGGGATTACTGCTTTTCTTGTTCTTGCGGCAAGTGTCCTTCTGGTCTTTATGTTTGTACAGCGTGAGGAGTTCGGAAGGGCGTTTCAGAAGATCAGGACCGCTGCGGCACCGGCTATCTACGGAGCGGTATTTGCATATCTGATGAACCCTTTGATGGTATTTTTTGAGGAAAAGCTTAAAAACCTGTTCTATAAGCGCGCGAAGAATATCACGAAAGCCAATAAGGCGGCAAGAACGATCGCGATCATAATCACGGTCATAGTTGTGATCCTGTTGATCGGATTTCTCATGTATATGCTGATCCCCGAACTTACGGCCACTGTTACGGGTCTTGTAAGGGATCTTCCGGCGCAGTACCGCAACCTGACCGTATGGTATGAAGGACTCGAGATCAGACATACCCAGATCGGAGTCATAATAGACAAGAATGTCCTTAAAGCCGGAGAGTATATTGAGAGCTTTATCAACAATCTGACCGTAAGCGACATCACGGATATCGTAAAGCCCGTTCTTTCAGGGGCCAAGAACGTGTTTGGAGTGCTCTACAACACATTTATCGGACTTATCTTCTCGATCTATATACTCGGATATAAGGAGAAGCTTGCCGGGATCACGAAAAAGGTCATTTATTCGATCTTCAAGCGTAAGCCCGCCAATGTTGTGATAAGGATCAGCCGTCAGTGTCATTTCAAGTTTACGACTTCGTTTACCGGCAAGATGATCGACTCGGTAGTGGTAGGACTGATCTGTTTCCTGTTCATGCTGCTGTTTAAATTCCCGTATGCGGTGCTCATCAGTGTTATCATCGGAGTCACCAATGTGATCCCGTTTTTCGGTCCGATCATCGGTGCTGTACCGAGCGCGATACTGATATTGTTTGTCAATCCCCTGCAGTGTCTGTATTTCATCATCATGGTGATCGTGCTGCAGCAGCTTGACGCCAATGTGCTCACACCCAAGATCGTGGGTGACAGCATAGGCCTTTCGCCTATATGGGTACTGTTTGCCTGCGTATTTTTCGGCGGCCTGTGGGGCGTTATCGGAATGCTGCTCGCGGTTCCGCTCATGGCCTGCATCTACATGATCGTCAAGGAGATCGTCGAATACAGACTTTATCGCAAGGGACTTGATCTTGATACCGACTATTACGAATCGCTGGAATATGAGAATGAGACCGAAGTGATCCGGCTTGGCAGCAGTGCGGAGCTCGGGACCGTTTCGGCCGACAGTCAGGAAAAGGCGGAAAAGCCGGAAGAGGCGGAAGAGGATGCACTTGACATCATTATGAAACGTCCCGAAGAAAAGATAAAGAAAGAACAGGAAAAAAAAGCTCCCAAAAGGCTCAAAATAAAGAATTTATTTAAGAAAAAGTAAGGAAATCTAACAGAAATGGCAAAGTTTTTTAATCCGGAAAATGCATTTTTTACAACCATCAACAAAATAGTGGATACTATCTGGCTCTCGCTTCTGTGGACGATATGCTCGCTTCCCCTGTTTACGATCGGTCCGGCAAGCTGCGGACTGTATTATGCAACGGTCAAGGTTACGAGAAGAAACAGAAGCTATGTTACCAAAGAGTTTTTCAAGAGTTTTAAACAGAATTTCAGGACCGGCGCGCCGGCATCCATAATCTTTCTCGTGTTCGCGTGGGTAATGTGGGTCGATTACCAGTATTCGAAAGCACTTTCCGACACCGGCAGCACGATGGGCAACGTATATCTTATCGTGTTCGTTGCGGGTGCGGTCATCGAGGCATTCCTGCTCATGTGGGTATTCCCGCTGCTCTCAAGATTTACGGTCACACTTCCGCAGCTTATAAAAAGCACCCTCGCGATCAGCGCAAAGCATTTTGTAAGGACATTTATCCTTATCCTGATCGCAATCTTCTGGATCCTGTTTATCAGAGTCGCACTGTCGGCCGAAGAGCTTTTCTCACTGCTGACATTTGTACCTTTTGTTGCTCCCGGAGTAACGGCACTTATCAGATCCTTTATCATCGAACCGGTGCTCAAGAAATATCAGGGCGAATCGGCGGGAGATCCCGAAGAAACCGGTATTGATGAATGGTATAGAGAATAAATAATTACGGAGAGGTATTGAGATGATCAATGAAAACGATGTATTGTACGATCTGATGAATTGGGGCGCTATGGAAGCGCTCATCTATTCGGAACACGACGATCCGCACAGCTGGCTCGGACCGCATGTTACCGAGAAGGGCGTGCGTTACAGCACTTATCAGCCTACCGCCAAATCAATAAAGCTCTGGATCGGAAGAGAATGCTATGAGATGAGCAATGTCGACGATCAGGGCAATTTCTCTGTTCTTGTGCCGGGCAACGAGATACAGCCCTACAGATACGAGATCACCTATGACAACGACGATACGCAGGAGATCAGGGATCCTTATGCATTCGATCCCCTGATCACCCATGAGGATGAGGACAGGTTTATCAGAGGTATCCATTACGAGATATACGAAAAGCTCGGTGCACATGTACATCGTGTAAATAATGTATGGGGAACCTATTTTGCCGTATGGGCCCCGAATGCCACGAGAGTAAGCGTTGTCGGCAATTTTAACGGCTGGGACGGCCGCAGGCATCCGATGAGAAAGCTGCACGCCGCAGGCATTTTTGAACTTTTCATTCCCGGTATCGACGAAGGCGAGCTCTACAAATTCGAGCTGAAGACCAAGGGCGGACTCACATTCTTAAAGACCGATCCCTATGCATTCTACAATGAGCTTCGTCCGAATACCGCTTCGATCGTAAGACGCATGGACTACGACTGGAAGGATAAGGAGTGGATAAAAGCCCGCAAGAAGCAGGATGTGAAGAATATGCCTCTTAATATTTACGAGGTTCATCTTGGATCCTGGATGCGCAAGGGCGAGGGAGACAATGATTTTTACGGATACCGTGAGATCGCTCCTATGCTGGCGAAATACGTTAAAAAGCAGAATTATACACATATCGAGCTGATGCCGATCATGGAGCATCCGTTCGACGGTTCCTGGGGATATCAGGTTTCGGGCTATTATGCCGCAACCTCAAGATACGGAACTCCACAGGATTTCATGTACTTTATCAATTACATGCACAATGAGGGGATCGGAGTCATTCTTGACTGGGTTCCCGCTCATTTCCCGAGGGATGCATGGTCTCTTTCGAATTTCGACGGAACCTGCCTGTACGAGCATCCCGACAAACGTCTCGGCGAGCATCCCGACTGGGGCACACTGATCTTTAACTTCGGCCGCCCCGAGGTATCGAATTTCCTTATCGCCAATGCGCTTTTCTGGGTTGAGATGTATCACGCGGACGGCATCAGGATGGATGCTGTTGCGTCAATGCTTTATCTTGACTACGGCCGTCAGAACGGACAGTGGCTGCCCAACAAGTTCGGAGGCAATGAGAATCTTGAAGCGATCGAGCTTTTGAAGCATCTTAACTCGATCTTCCACAAGCGTAAGACCGGAGCGCTCATCATCGCCGAGGAATCTACGGCATGGGCCAGGATAACGGCACCTGTCGAAGAGGACGGTCTTGGTTTCGACATGAAATGGAACATGGGCTGGATGAACGATTTTACATCCTACATGAAGCAGGATCCTCTGTTCAGAAAGGGCGTTCACGGACAGCTGACCTTCGGGATGATGTATGCCTACAGCGAGAATTTCATCCTTGTACTGTCACATGATGAGGTCGTTCACGGCAAGTGCTCGATGCTGAACAAGATGCCCGGCTACAGGGTCGATAAATTTGCGAATCTGAGACTTGCCTATGCATTTATGACAGGACATCCGGGCAAGAAACTGCTGTTCATGGGACAGGAATTCGGCCAGGAGCGCGAATGGGCCGAGAACAGAAGCCTTGACTGGGGCGAACTTGAGGACGAGCTGCATCTGAAACTCCAGAAATTCACCGCCAAACTGAATGAGCTGTATATCACGGCTCCGGCAATGACAAAGCTCGATCAGGAGCCCGAAGGCTTCAAATGGATGAGCTGCATGGATGCCGATCACAGTATCGTAAGCTTTATCAGAAGTGACGGAAAGCCTGAGAATACACTGCTCTTTGTATGCAATTTCACACCTGTGACCTATGAGGGCTTCAGACAGGCTGTACCGTTTGCGGGTACCTATAAGGAGATCCTTAACAGTGATTCGACCACTTACGGCGGACAGGGCAATATCAATCCCAAGGATAAGAAGTCGTCTCCCGAGCCCTGCGACGGTCAGGATAATTCGATAACCATCAAGCTGCCGCCTCTCGGATGCGCGGTGTTTACATGCACACCCGAAGCACTGGCCGAGAAAAAGGCAAAGGCCAAAAAGGCAGAGGCCAAAAAAGCCGCACCCGCCAAAGGCGGAAAGACCAAAGCTGCCAAATCCGCGCAGTGATCAAGAAACAGGAAAGAGATAAGAGGAAATAAGATAAGATGTCCAGAATGCTGACCGATTATTTCGGCGAAAACACATTTAACGAAGTTACGATGAAAGAGAGGCTTCCCGAGGATACCTATCTTTCGCTGAAAGAGACCATTGAAAACGGAGAGGAACTCACACCCGCGATGGCCGAGACCGTGGCTCATGCCATGAAGGACTGGGCCATCGAGAGGGGAGCCACGCATTTTACCCACTGGTTCCAGCCGATGACCGGAGTTACGGCTGAGAAGCACGATTCATTCATAAGCCCCTCGTCGGACGGAAGAGTTATAATGGAGTTTTCCGGCAAGGAGCTCGTAAAGGGTGAGCCTGATGCTTCAAGTTTTCCTTCGGGAGGCTTAAGAGCAACCTTTGAGGCAAGAGGATATACCACCTGGGACTGCACTTCACCCGCATTTTTACGTGAAGACAGCTCGGGAGTCACACTGTGCATCCCGACGGCGTTCTGCTCATATACCGGCGATGCGCTCGACAAGAAGACTCCGCTCCTTCGTTCAATGGAAGCGATAGACCGGCATGCGGTCAGGATCATGCATCTGTTCGGCAAGCATGATGTAAAGCATGTAAATGTATGCGTCGGTGCCGAGCAGGAATATTTCCTGATAGACAGAAAGAAGTATTTAAGACGCGACGATCTGATATTTACCGGAAGGACCCTGTTCGGGGCTATGCCTCCAAAGGGTCAGGAGATGGATGATCATTATTTCGGAGCGATAAAAGAGAGAGTCATCTCTTTTATGCATGAGCTTAACGAAGAACTCTGGAAGCTCGGGATCCTCGCAAAGACCCAGCATAACGAGGCAGCTCCCGCGCAGCACGAGCTTGCTCCCATTTTCAGTACCGTCAATATCGAGACCGATCATAACCAGCTGATCATGGAATGCATGAAGAAGATAGCGACCCGCCACGGGCTTACCTGTCTGCTTCATGAAAAGCCTTTTGCGGGTGTGAACGGTTCCGGCAAGCACAATAACTGGTCACTGGTTACCGATACCGGAGAGAATCTTATGAAACCCGGCAAGGAACCGCATGAAAATATGCAGTTCCTGCTGTTTGCCGCCGCCGTAATCAAGGCTGTTGACAAGCATGCCGAGCTTTTGCGCATGGCTTCGTCATGCCCCGGCAACGACCTAAGACTCGGAGGAGCAGAGGCTCCGCCCGCGATCGTATCGGTATTTATCGGCGAACAGCTCGAGGATATCTTCGCACAGCTCATTGCCAACGGCAAGGCTACCAGTTCGAAACAGCGCGAGAAGATGAGGATCGGATCGAACAAGCTGCCCTATATCAACAAGGATGCGACCGACCGCAACAGGACATCGACATTTGCCTTTACGGGCAACAAGTTTGAGCTCAGAATGGTAGGCGCTTCCATGTCGATAGCCGATGCCAATACGGTCCTTAATACAACTGTTGCGGACGTCCTGTCTGAAATGGCCGATGAGCTTGAGAATGCGGCGGATTTTAACGATGCGGTAATGAAGCTTATCTGCAGGACGATCAATGAACATAAGAGGGTCATTTTCAACGGGAACGGTTATGCGCCCGAATGGATCGAGGAAGCGAAAAGACGCGGACTGCCGAATACGGCGAGCTATGTTGAGTCGATCGAGTCCCTGACATTCCCCGAGACGATAGATGTATTTGCGAAGCATAACGTATTTTCAAGGACCGAGCTTGAAGCAAGGGCCGAGATCAACTATGAGATCTATGCGAAGACGATCATAATCGAAGCAAGGACCATGGTTGAGATGGCTTCGCGCAAGTTCATCCCCGCTTCGGTAAAATACATGGGCACGCTCTCGCAGACGATCGAGTCCATCGACAATGTAACCGGCAACAAGATTTGCACGGGCGCGGAGCGCGAGATATTAAACGAGTGCTGTTCGAATATCAATGACGCCGTAAAGACTCTCGATGAATTAAAGATAAAGATCGATGAAGCGGCAGCGATCGAAAACATGAAGGAAAAAGCCCTTTTCTGCAGAAGAGAGATCGTTCCTGTCATGGAAGCATTAAGAAAACCCATCGATGAGCTGGAACTCAAGGTGGATTCAAGGCTCTGGCCCGTACCGACATACGGCGAGCTAATATTTGAAGTATAAATCGGAGGAAGTTTTTATATGATCCAGGCATGCAATGTAACCTTAAGATTGGGAAAGAGAGCCCTTTTTGAGGATGTAAACATTAAATTCACGGAGGGCAACTGTTACGGTCTTATAGGCGCAAACGGAGCCGGAAAATCAACATTTTTGAAGATACTTTCCGGGCAGCTTGAGCCTACTAAGGGTGAAGTTGTCATGACTCCGGGACAGCGTCTTTCCTTCCTTGAACAGGATCACTTCAAGTACGACGCATACAACGTTATGGATACGGTTATCCTCGGCAACAAGCGTCTGTACGAGATCATGAAGGAAAAGGATGCGATATACGCAAAAGAAGATTTTACTGATGAAGACGGTATAAGAGCAAGCGAGCTTGAGGCTGAATTTGCCAATATGAACGGCTGGGAGGCCGAGTCGGATGCGGCAACACTGCTTAACGGACTCGGTGTGGATACGGAGTACCATTACCAGATGATGTCGGATATCAACGATACGCTGAAGGTTAAGGTGCTTCTTGCGCAGGCACTTTTCGGCAATCCCGATGTACTGCTTCTTGACGAGCCGACCAACCACCTTGATCTCGAAGCGATCAGGTGGCTTGACGAGTTCCTGATCAATTTCGACAATACCGTCATCGTCGTTTCGCACGACCGATATTTCCTGAACAAGGTCTGCACACAGATCGCGGATATCGATTATGCCAAGATCCAGCTCTATGCCGGCAATTACGATTTCTGGTACGAATCAAGCCAGCTGATGATCAAGCAGATGAAGGAAGCCAACAAGAAGAAGGAAGAGAAGATCAAGGAGCTGCAGGAATTCATACAACGCTTCTCGGCCAATGCTTCCAAATCGAAGCAGGCAACTTCACGTAAGAGAGCCTTGGAGAAGATCGAGCTCGATGATATCAAGCCCTCAAGCAGGAAGTACCCTTATATCGATTTCAGACCGAACCGCACGATCGGAAACGAAGTGCTCACGGTCAAGAATATCTCGAAGACTATCGACGGAGTCAAGGTCCTTGACAATGTCAGCTTTGTTGTCGGGCATGATGACAAGATCGCATTTGTCGGAGCCAACACACTTGCCAATACCACATTGTTCAGGATCCTTACCGAAGAGATCGAACCCGACGAGGGAAGCTTTAAGTGGGGCGTGACCACCGAGCAGAGCTATTTCCCCAAGGATAATACGGAAGAATTCAAGGGCTCCGAGACGATCGTAGACCATCTGATGCCTTTTTCACCCGTTGACGATCAGCAGTATGTCAGAGGCTTCCTCGGACGTATGCTCTTTACGGGCGAGGACGGTGTAAAGAAGGTCAATGTCCTGTCCGGAGGAGAGAGAGTACGTGTAATGCTCTCCAAGATGATGATCCTCGGTTCGAACGTGCTTGTGATGGATGAGCCTACGAACCACCTTGACATGGAGTCTATCACGGCTCTTAACAATGCGCTGATCAAATTCCCGGGTGTAGTGCTGTTTACCGCACTCGATCATCAGTTTATACAGACTACCGCCAACCGCATCATGGAGATACTTCCCGACGGTTCGCTGATAGACAAGATATCCACCTATGACGACTATCTTGAAAATGATGAGATGGCCCGCAGACGTACAGTACTTGCTGTAAATGAAGAAGAGGGCGAGGATTGATTTCATGACTTTTGGCGTAAATAGGTCCGGAAACGGTTATTCTGCCATTTTCTATGCTCCGAAAGCAAAAGAAGTGAGTATAAAACTGTTTAAGAAAGGCGAAGAACAGCCATCTGAAAGTCACAAGATGTCGGATCCGGAGAATAACATTTATGGGCAGGGAGTGTTCTCATGCTGTTTTGATACCGAGCTGGATGAATATCTGTACGAGGTCGACGGCAGGTACTGTATCGACCCGTTCGCACGGCAGCTCGTGGGAGACGACAGATTTGGCATTCGCGGGGAAAACTGCGACCATTCAAAAGCGAAGCATTCGATAAATAACCGCAGGAACAGCGCTGAGGCAAAAAACAGTGCCGGCGTACGGTGCAGACTGTTCAAAGACCTGTCTGCGGTAAGCGACCGGAAAAAAGATAATTTTAAAGCACCTGATTTTGCGGATCTGATCATATACAAGCTGCATGTCAGGGGCTTTACGATGCATGCGTCATCAGGGGTTAAGAACAGAGGGACATTTGCCGGTCTGGCGGAAAAGATCCCGTACCTGAAGGATCTCGGGATCAATTCGGTCCTGCTGATGCCGTGCTATGATTTTGAAGAAAATATGGAACAGGGCTTTGGTGAAGCCGGGAAGCTGAATTTCTGGGGGTATGGCGCCGCCAGCCGTTATTTTGCGCCTAAAAGCAGTTATGCGGCTGATCCTGCGAATGTCTGCGACGAGTTTGCTTCGATGGTCAAAGCCTTTCACAGATCGGGGATCGGCGTGATGATGGAAATGGATTTTGCCAGGAGCGTTCCCGATGTTACCATGCTGGAGGTTCTCCGTTACTGGAGAAACGAGTATCATATCGACGGATTCAGGATCATCGGAGACTATGCACCGAGGCGTATATTTGCAACCGATCCGTACTTGGGCGGAACGCTTCTTATCGGAAGTACATGGGATGATGACAGTGTAAGGGCCAGAGAACAGTTTTCCGCGAAGCTGGCCGAATGCAACGATGCATATATGATCGGTGTACGCAGGTTCATAAAAGGCGACGAAGGGCAGGTAAGGATCTTCTCGGATCTGCTGAGACAGAACTGTGCACGTACGGCCAGGATCAATTGCCTTGCGGATCATGACGGATTTACGCTTAACGATGTTTTTTCATACGACGAACGCCATAATGAAGCCAACGGCGAGATGAACATGGACGGACGCGAGATCAACTACAGCTGGAACTGCGGTGTTGAGGGCGAAACCGGACGGAGAAACATAGTAAAGCTTCGTATGCGCATGATCAAGAACGCCCTGTGTACTCTGTTTATAAGTCAGGGAACACCTATGCTGCTGGCGGGTGACGAATTCGGAAACACACATCATGGCAATAACAACCCTTACTGCTGCGATAATGAACAGAGCTGGGTGGTATGGGATAAGACCGCGAAAGCACGGGATCTTAAGAGCTTTACAAAATCCCTTATTAAATTACGTAAAGAACACAGGGTATTTTCAAACAAGATAGAATTACTCGGTACCGATTATATTTACAAGGGCTGTCCGGATGTTTCTTTCCACGGCATCAAGGCATGGTTCCCGGATTACGGCTATTATTCAAGAACACTCGGGATACTGCTGAACGGGGAATATGCCGTTGTTGACAGAGACAAGCGGGACAGGTCTTTCTATGTTGCATTTAACATGCACTGGGAAGAGCACGAGTTCGATCTGCCCGGAAACGCCAAGAATGAATTTGTTCAGGTACTCAGCACCGATCCTGACAATTCGGTCACAGATGACAGAAAATGCCTGATCAAACCCCGCAGTATCGCTGTATTCGAAATGAAGTAATGATAATTCAATACATCAATAAGAAAGTGATATAAGGAGATGTTACGGCAATGATCAACAGAGTTCGGTTAAAAAAGACAATGACAGGAGCGATCACCAAAGGCATGAGCCTTGTTTTACTGACCGGAATCATGCTGAACGGCAATCCCGGCGGACGAGACGCGAAAAATCTTTCATACCATGACTATGCCGCAGAGAAATATAATACGGTAGCAGTTTATGCCGCAGAAAAAAATGATACGGTATCAGTCTGTGCCGCAGAAAAAAATGATGCGGTATCCGTCTGTGCCGCAGCCGGTTTGTCTGACGGGAAGGAGCTTGTTACAAAGGCTGCATCGAAGAAATCTTCTGCGCTTACCAAGGCACAGAAGAAGGCAGAGAAAAAACTGCTTAAGGCATACAATGGACTTCTAAGCCAATTTCCTTATTCCAAGACCAATTATCTGAAGCTCACGGATATTAAGAATGAAGGCGTAGAGCAGATCTACGGAGTCAGGAAAAAAGCCGATGCCGGAAAGACCGCAAAAAAATATATCAAGAGTCTTAAGAAAGTGCAAAATATGCTGGTCGAAACAGATGAAGTCATCTGTGTCGGCTTTAACGGAACGGTGGGCTGGAAAGCCACAGAAGGAGCGGAAAAATACAGAGTCGATCATGTGCATCTTATGTTTGACGTTCCGATCTGTGAAAAAAAGGAAGAAGTAAAAGTAACCTATACGAAAGTAAGGGATGACTATGGGGTACAGGTATTTGCCTTCGACAAGGACGATAATCCCCTGTATACCTACATTTCCGATTATTATGTTATGGACAGGGCTTATTTTACGGATGAACCGGAAGAAGACCCTGTTACAAATCCCGTTGTTGAACCGGCACGTTATCCTACATGGAATGCGTTTGAAAAGATCAATGAAAAAAGTCTGAAGAAGAATTCCGACGGTTCGATGTCATTTGAAGTTGAAGGTCCTGAAGGTGAAACGATCCGTTTCTGGGGTGAGGATTTTGAAATAAAGAATAACAGTATCATTCTTCACACAAAAGGAAGACTCATGATGACCGACGGTATCGGACGTATACACTCCATAAAGGCTGTTGTAAGCGATCCCGGTCCGTACAGTAATGATCTTTGCGTATACGGAGGCTATAATATTGATTATGATATGCATCCGGGAACGATAGACAGAATGGTCTATACTGCCGGAATGGGAAGGCATTCATGTGATTTTCCCGAATCGGACTATGGGATACCCATGGATAACTATGAACCGAATTTTGCCGGAGTGGGCGTTCTGCCGCCTTCTTATGACATTGCAAAGCAAAAGGGAGGCGTAAACGACGCCGATCTTACTGTCAGCAAGTTTATTTTGGAGTATACATCATCCGAAAAATGTACTCCTTTTAAAGAACTCATTCTTAATCCATATACCTACGGAGCGTACCTGCCCGGTGAAAAATATGAAAAGTTCAGGGAAGAATATGACCCGTATAACAGTGTGTATTACTTTTCACTGTATGCCTTACCGGACCTGGAGGACGATACAAAAGAGCTTCCGGTCGATATGGTAAGGAATTATGATATACACGGCCGGAGTATTGTTGCCTGTGACGGGAATTATTTCAAGGTCGGAGATCTGAAAGATGCGAACGGGAAGAAGCTGGACAAGGATAACGCATTTATTGATAAGGGGGCAACACTCAACGTTCAGCTGGGAAAATTTTCATGTGACATTAAGCTTGATGTTTTGGATACATATGATGGGGCCGGAACTTTACACGATCTTCTTCCGTATTCATTCCCCGCAGGAACCGGAAAACGGAATGCCCTTGTAATTCCGATCGCCTGGAAGGATGAACCGGATCGCGCCAACGACCGGATCCTGAATGAATTCAAGATGAGTCTTGGCCGTGTGGCCGATCTTGACGGGAAGATAAAAGATTATTCAGATGGGCTTAAAGATAACAGATTTTCTCTGAGTGAGTATTTTGACAGTGCTTCATATGGGAAGATGAATGTAAATTCCTACATTACCGACTGGTATAAGGCACCTTACAGGTTCAGTGAGATGAAGCTGGCGTCGTTAACCTGGAACTTTATCAAAGAGGTAACGAACTGGCTGTACGAGACATATCCCGATGTTGATTTTTCACAATTCGATCTGGATTCAAACGGATATCTCGATCAGGTTGTGTTGATAAATTCGGGAGACATGTCGAAAGAAAACGGCTTTATGCCCGCAAGCTTCGGTGGCGCAAGTCAATACCGCCAGACCTACGGAAATGAGTATGCGGGTACTTTGGACAGACCGACGATGAACAATGTGGTCAATATAAATATTTCGCATTTAGGAGATAATACGATCATCCACGAGTTCAGCCATGGATTCGGACTGATCGATTATTATGATGTGACTTACAGCGGGATCAATGCGGTCGGATGTTATGACATGCAGTCCGACAATGTGGGAGACTGGAATGCCTATTCAAAATATGCGGCAGGCTGGATAGAACCTACTGTTGTGAGCGGACTTAAATCCGGTGAATCGGTTGAGATAACAATCGGTGCATTGTCGGAAAAAGGCGATGCGATCGTGATCCCTGCCGCGTCGGATGAGCATAAGCCGCCGTTCTCGGAGTATATGCTTGTTGACCTGTATACTTCATCCGGCGTTAACAAATACGATTCCGAAAAATACGGTATCGATAATTTTACCGGAGTACGTATTTACCATGTTGACGCAAGGATGGAGAGGCGTGATTATATCAATTACGAATTCCCGGATATGGAGCCCTGTCCTATCGGTACGATCCATTATGGAAATGATTTCAAGGAAAACCGGATGTTTAATATCGAACTGATCCAGGCCGGTGCAGAGAATACATTTACTGCCGGCGGATCGAGGATGGTTATCGAAAAATCCGATTTCTTCCGGGCAGGTGATGAGTTTACCATGAAGAAGTACTCCCGGTTCTTTGAAAACGGGCTTTTTGACAACAGAAAAGATTTCGGGTATTCGATAGAGGTTGTCAGTGTCAGCGGTATCGGAGCGACTGCGCAGGCAGTGATACGTATTACAAGGCAGTGATGTTTTGGTTTTGGCAACAAATAACGATAAGGGATTTCGGGAAATGAAGGCTATTAAAGTTACGGGGATCAGGACGTTTATGAATGAGCTGTTCACCGGTATGGCTTTCGACAATTTTCAGTTTGTCGAGGGAGATATCAGTGTCGCGATGGGTTTTAAGATCAGCGGCCGGGTTAACATGAATTTTTATTCGGAAGAGGAACTTGAACAGCTTAAAGTCGAGGAATACATGTACTGGCGTGAGGCCAAGGAAATCGTGAAACAGATAATAAAGGGAAAGCGCCTGCCCGTATCGATGAAGCTCGTACTGAAGAAACCCGGTGCCGGAGATATATCCTACATTGTGAATGTCAGGTTTGACAATAACAATCTGGTACTGGTGACCGGTGTTTCGCATACCGTGTTTACGACCGATAAGAGCGGAGAGGCCGAATGGGACAGCAATATGTGCACCTTTCTGAAAAAACACGAAATCGAATATGAAGAAATGTAAAAAAATTATTAAATTGTTAGCACTCTGGCGTTTAGAGTGCTAATTTTTATTGACAAAGGAGTTAAGTGAGTATAATATATTTACAGAACATCCGATCAATGAAGGCTGACCGGAGAACGAGCGTAAGGATCACCGGGCAGCCGGAACTGCATTTGCGGATGAAAAGGTAATGAACTGTGAACGGAGGCGTTTTATTATGGAAAAAGGCAGTTTGTCAATCAATTCGGAAAATATATTTCCGATAATCAAAAAATGGTTATATTCGGACCATGATATCTTTTACAGGGAGCTGATCTCGAACGGCTGTGATGCGATCACGAAGTTGAAAAAGCTTTCGATGATCGGTGAATTCGAAGAACCCGACGGAGAGGAATATCGCATTGATGTAGAGGTTTCACCCGAGGAGAAGACCATTACCATCAGGGATAACGGTATCGGCATGACAGCCGATGAAGTTAAGGAATATATCAACCAGATAGCATTTTCGGGTGCGGCTGACTTCCTTGAAAAGTACAAGGACAAGGCCAACGACGATCAGATCATCGGCCATTTCGGATTAGGCTTCTATTCGTCATTTATGGTAGCCCACAGAGTTACTATTTCAACACTTTCCTATAAGAAGGATGCGAAGCCCGTATTCTGGTCTTCTGAAGAAGGCATGGAATTCGAGATGGAAGAGGGCGACAAGACCGACCGCGGTACCGAGATCACTCTGTATCTGAACGAGGACAGCTACGAGTTTGCCAATGAATACCGTGCTGAAGAGGTACTGAAGAAGTACTGCTCTTTCATGCCTATCCCGATCTATTTTAAGAATGTCGACAAGCCTGAGGAGAAGAAGGAAGAGAAAGAAGAAGTAAAGGATGTTGAGGTCGATGAGAACGGAGAGGCCAAGGAAACCAAAAAGAAAGGCCCTGAGCCGTTAAATGACACGAACCCGTTGTGGACCAAGCATCCGAACGATTGCACCGAAGATGAATACAAGGACTTTTACCGCAAGGTATTCCGCGATTACAGGGAGCCCCTGTTCTGGATACATCTGAATATGGATTATCCGTTCAATCTGAAGGGAATACTTTATTTCCCGAAGATCAATATCGAATACGAGAATATTGAGGGTACCATCAAGCTTTACAGCAATCAGGTATTCATTGCCGACAATATCAAGGAGGTCATTCCTGAATTCCTGCTCCTGCTTAAAGGTGTGATCGATTGTCCGGATCTGCCTTTGAACGTTTCGAGAAGTGCACTTCAGAATGACGGATTCGTAAAGAAGATATCCGATTACATCACCAAGAAGGTTGCCGACAAGCTTAGCGGAATGTTCAAGACCGATCGTGAGAATTACGAGAAATACTGGGATGACATCAATCCGTTCATTAAATACGGCTTCTTAAAGGATGACAAGTTCCGTGAGAAGATGAAGGATTACTTCATTTACAAGAATCTTGAGGGTAAATATGTTACACTTGAGGAGTATCTCGAGAATTCGAAGAAGAGCGGTCTGAACAAGGCTGATTCGTCAGAAGAAGGCTCCGATAATGCCGCTGCGGACGGTGATAAGGCAGATTCAGCAGATAGTGAAAACGGAAATGCCGAAGAGCCTGAGGATGCTTCCGGTGCTGAGGCAGGTGAGGATGCCGAAGCCAAGAAGGATAAGGTTTATTATGTGACCGATGAGAAGCAGCAGAGCCAGTATATCAACATGTTCAAGGCGGAAGGTCTTGATGCCGTGCTGCTCACACATAATATTGACCAGCCTTTTATCTCACAGCTTGAAGCGACCAACGACAAGGTAAGGTTCCTGCGCATCGATGCCGATGTTTCCGAGAGTGTCAAGGAAGAAATCGGAGAGGACGAGCAGAAGGATATCGAGAAGGAGCAGAAGGAACTTGAGAAGCTGTTCAGGAAGGTCCTGAACAAGGAGAAGCTCGAAGTTAAGGTTGAGAAACTCAAGTCCGAGAAGATATCCGCAGTGATCACTCTCAGCGAGGAAAGCAGGCGTATGTCCGACATGATGAAAATGTACAGTATGCCGGGCATGGGCGGTGATGATATGTTCGGCGGACAGGAAAGCCTGACTCTGAACGCCAACAACCAGCTTGTACAGTTCCTTGCCGAGCACAAGAAGGGCAGAAAGGTCGAACTGATCGTAGCCCAGCTGTATGACCTTGCAATGCTTGCTCATAAGCCGCTTGCGCCCGAAGCCATGACCGCATTTGTGGAACGCAGCAATGAGATCATGGAGATGCTGTCAAAATAACAATACCGTAACAGGTTAAGAAGGCCAGTTTAATATAACCGGATGAATGCTTCGAACATTTTCCGGTACTAAGATCGGGGTTTATATGGAAAAATTCGATGAGATCATGATCTCTGATGCAATTGCTTCGGGCGAATTTGGCCTGAAGCAGCTGCTTCAGGTATGGCGTGATTACTATGATGAGATATTTGATGTCAACCTGACGACAGGAAGTTTCCGCACCATGATGGGCGATAATGCCACATACTGGGCGCAGGACGGATTTGTTGAGATAGAAGTGATCCTGCTTGCGGAACAGAGAGTCCATCCTGATGACAAGGAAGCATTTTCGAACTTCTTTGATCTGGATCTGATCCGTGAAAATCTGAAAAGAGGGATTTATGTAAGCAAGCTGAATTTCAGACTGAAGAACCGTGACGGTGAATATGTCTGGATGAAGGTCAAGAACATGATCCCGACCAAGCAGGATATCGGAGATGTTCATTTCTTTTCATGCTTCAGAAAAGCAGACAAAGAAACGGACGAAACTCTGCGTATACGTCAGGAGATGAGTGACGCTCTCGAAAATGAAAGAGAACTTTCCGCCAAAAAAACAGAGCTTATCGATACGGTTGCGTCCCATATCCGTTCGCCTTTGAGCGGGATCATCGGAATGGCTGCGCTTGCCGCTGAGGATGTTCACGATCCGGAGGCCACTCAGGACAGACTGCTCAAGATAAGGGATGAAGCCAGAAGGATCAGCCGTATACTGACCGAGATCCTTAAAGCCAATCGTCCTGAAGAAATGCCGGACATCGAATACGACGAACAGCCGGTCAACCAGATACAGTATATCCACGGAGATTCGCTTGCATTTGAAAGTGAGGACAGGAATAATCAGAGGATAATCCCTGAGAATTTCGCCTATGTTGCCACCATAGAGAATGAAGGAAATGCCGTTGACATGACTCCCTTTGACCTCAAAGGGAAGAAGATACTTGTCTGTGAAGCCAATTCTCTGAATGTTAATGTTATAACAGAGCTTCTTGCAAGAGCCGGAGCCGAGGTGGTAGCCGTTGATAACGGAAAATCGGCTGTGATCGAGTTTGTCTCGAAGCCCGCATTTACTTACGACATCGTCCTTATGGGTATCAACACTGCCGAGCTTGACGGATATTCCGCCGCCAAGTGCATAAGGATATCCGGTAAGGATGATGCTTCCGAGATCCCGCTTTTTGCCGTTACTTCAAGAAGCATGCCGGAAGACATTATTAAGGCTTACGAGAGCGGCTTCAGCGCTTACTTTGCGAAGCCGGTAGACTTTAATGTGCTGTTCGGCAAAATGGCAGAGCAGTTCGCAAATAAATAAAGAAAAGCCCTTGAAACGCATTGTTTCAAGGGCTTTAATCTTCAGCTGAGAATGGGACTTGAACCCACGACCTATTGATTACGAATCAATCGC
>JAILIQ010000111.1 GCA_024695205.1 Lachnospiraceae bacterium | reverse complement strand
TCAAGATTGATGCTCTGCGCCTTTTTTGCAAATACGACGGGAACATTTTCAAAATGAGCCGCTGTCGCACACGCAACAGCAATACCGGACGCCTCGATGGTAAGTATCTTTGTAATGTTTTTGTCCCCGAAAAGCCTCTTGAATTCAAGTCCTATCTCATTCATCAGGGAAACATCTATCTGATGGTTCAAAAATGAATCAACCTTTAACACATTACCTGCTTTTACCGTTCCGTCCTTTAATATACGTTCTTTGAGCAGTTGCATAATAAACTCCCTTCACGCCGAAAATATCCTGTCAGCTTATTTTATTCCATACATAACTGATTGTAGCATATAAGTTGTAAAAACGGTAGTATAATTTTGCGTAATCTTGCATGAAGCCCATGCCGTTCGATTCACACCGGGACAGGCTTCGGAACTGTTTTAACTTTTTTCTGTACAAAAAAATTTTTTTATGTTAAAATCATCTAAAACTATGTAAAGGAGAGTATTCGTCATGGAACAGAAATTCGAAAATGCATTCATTTTTGATCACCCGCTTATCCAGCATAAAACTTCTCTTCTCAGAGATAAAAACACTTCTACAAAAGATTTCAGAGAGCTCGTTTCCGAGATCTCAATGCTCATGGCTTATGAAGTTACCCGCGATTTCGAACTTGAAGATATCGAAGTTGAGACCCCTATCTGCAAGTGCATGACCAAGGTCCTTTCCCACAAGAGAAAGATCACGCTTGTCCCCGTATTGAGAGCAGGTCTCGGTATGGTAGACGGAATGCTCAAGATCCTTCCTCAGGTACGTGTGGGACATATCGGCCTTTACCGCGATCATGACACACACCAGCCCATAGAATATTACTGCAAGCTTCCCGAGGATGTGGCAGAGAGTGAAGTTATCCTTCTCGATCCCATGCTCGCAACCGGCGGTTCGGCCATCGCAGCCACCCAGTTCATCAAGAAACGCGGCTGCAAGAACATCCGCTGGGTCAGCATGATAGCTGCTCCCGAAGGTATCGAAGCCTTCCACAAGGTATATCCCGATATTCCCGTATGGTGCGCGGTAGTTGATGAGAAGCTCAACGAGAACGCTTATATCGTACCCGGGCTCGGAGACTGCGGTGACAGACTTTACGGAACCAAGTGACAACTATATCGTGCATGCGCGATCACACACAATAAACATGTTCGGGAACTAAGGTCCTCATCGTCTTAAAAAGGCGGTCCGTTTCTAAAGTTCACGTCATGGAGGTTAACCGGATGAATTTAGATCTATTAAAAAACATAGCACATGCCATAGCCGTGCAATTCGGCTCGAACTGTGAAGTCCTGATCCACGATCTGCAGACTGACAAGCTGTCTTCTTCCATCGTCTATATAGAAAACGGCCACGTCAGCAACCGTAAGCTCGGCGACGGACCGTCCCACATAGTTCTCGAAGCATTGAATTCCGACCCTGCCGAGCTGAAAGACCGTCTGGGATACCACACCCAGACCAAGGACGGAAGGACGCTGAAATCAAGCACGATCTATATAAAGGACGATGAAGGAAAAGCAAGATATATCCTTTCGATCAACCTTGACATTACCGGTCTTGTAATGGCCGCAGGTGCGCTCTCTTCACTCACCGCCACCGCCGAAACCGCCAATGAAGCCGAAAAGATCACCAATGATGTCAACGAGCTCCTTGACGATCTGATCGAGCGATCGGTCAAGCCTTTCGGCAAGCCGGTTGCCTATATGACCAAGGAAGAGAAGACGCAGGCGATCCGTTTCTTAAACGACAGCGGCGCCTTCCTCATCACCAAGTCGGGCGACAAGGTATCGAAGTATTTCGGAATTTCCAAGTATACGCTTTACAGTTATATCGATATCAATAAAAAGAGCTGACATTAAGTCAGCTCTTTTTTTGTGCGATAAACGAATGCTCTTAATGTAAGCCCGCTTACACCCATGGGCCGAACAGTCATCGGGCGTACCGTATACGCGGGATGACCCATCGGATCGTACATGAGTCAGCCTACCGGTCTCCTTGTATATCCGTATACAAAATCACAGTTATTTATATCGATCACTCTTCCCCAGTGGATCGAGGAATTGAAATTGCCTTCGGCAATCGTGATCTTATCCCCGTCGACCTTTAAAACAACAACCGAATGTGTATCGCTGTTGATGCGGAGAATATCTCCGGGTCTGATATGTGCAGGGTCGTCAAAACGATAAGCCGGCGCGTTTCCGAATGCCGCATCG
The DNA here is from genome assembly GCA_024695205.1 of Lachnospiraceae bacterium. Classification (GTDB taxonomy): domain Bacteria; phylum Bacillota; class Clostridia; order Lachnospirales; family Lachnospiraceae; genus RUG11977. Next base: position 13,905 of record JAILIQ010000111.1, on the reverse strand, counting down.
CTTGCAAGCATCGCAAATGCCTGACATCCGGCGCCCCCAAAACTGCTGTATCCAAGACCTGAAGCCACTTCTCTTCCCCAGGTATAGGTATTCGCATTTGTCCAGGGCATGCCTTCCGGATATTCGCTCTGAAGAGCCATGATCGCGTCACATACCTCCTCGTCGGTTATCGAAAGATACGCCGGAATATCACCGGAGGGACCGGATGATCCTGTGGGATCCTTTACGGCAGCCTTGGCCTTCTTTACCGTGATCTTACACTTGTAGGTTATCCCGTTATCGGTAACCTTGATCTTCGCCTTGCCCGGAGCAACAGCGGTAACCGTACCGTCCTTTGCGACAGTGACGATCTTCTTGTTTGTTGACTTATACTTTACTGTTCCGGTGGCATTTTTAAGCTTCAGCTTAAAACTGTCGCCCACATAAAGCGTCTTCTTGGTCTTACTGAGTTTCGGAGCGGCTGCCTCTGCCCGACGTACCGGCGAAATGTTCAGAAAGCCCTGAAACGACAGTAATGCCAATGCAAATAGCAGGATCATACAAAATCTTTTTTTCATGGTCACACCTCCGGATCTGTTTATTCTCTGTAATATCTAAACCTGTCGGTTCCCGTCTGTATAAAAACGGTTCTCACACACTCTGTACCCGTACCGCTCCTGTTTGCGGTAAGCAGACCGGTTTTCACACACTCTGCGCCTGTACCGCAGTCAGTGCCACGGTCGTTACGATGTCTTCAACCGAGCATCCGCGTGAAAGATCATTACAAGGCTTTGCAAGTCCCTGAAGGACTGCAACTGCTTCCGCTCCGCCCAGACGCTGGGTTATCTTGTAGCTGATGTTGCCGGCCTGAAGATCGGGGAATACCAGAACATTGGCGTGACCGGCCACAGTACTGCCCTTGGCCTTGGATGCTCCGATCTCGGGTATGATCGCAGCGTCAAACTGCATCTCTCCGTCAAGTTCAAGCTCCGGAGCCATCTCGTGGGCAAGCTTTGTCGCTTCCTGAACCTTGGTCACAAGCTCGTGCTTTGCACTGCCCTTGGTCGAAAATGACAGCAGCGCCACCTTCGGATTTTCTATCCCGCACAGATCACGGGCGGTTTCGGCCGCTGAAACGGCAATACAAGCCAGTTCCTCGGCTGTCGGGCACGGAACGACCACACAGTCCGAATATACGAGCAGACCATCGTATCCGATATTTTTATTCGGAAAATCCATCAGAAAGCTTGATGAAACCACCTTCATCCCGGGTTTCGTCTTAATGATCTGAAGTGCGGGACGAAGCATATCGCCGGTCGTGTGAACGGCGCCTGAAACCAGTCCGTCGGCATCGCCGAGCTTTACCATCATGACCGCATAATACATCGTATCCCTGACAAGCTTTTTGGCATCTTCTTCTGTAAGTCCCTTGGCCTTGCGAAGCTCATAGAGCTCTTGGGCGTAACTGTCCGATCTTGAGCTTTCTTCGGGATCGATAAGTTCTATACCGCCGATATCCGTTCCTGTTTCCTGTGCGGTTTTTCTGATATTTTCTATGTTTCCAATGAGTATCGGTTTTGCCAGACCCTCGGCAAGTATTCTGGCCGCGGCCTGCACGGTACGCGGCTCATCGCCTTCGGGAAGAACTATGGTCTTAACATTTTCACGTGCTTTTACCTTGATCCTGTCTATTATACTCATGGCTGACCTCCTTTTGTCATGCAATGTATCAACATCCCCAATATTTTTTAATCCATCGGACCGGCCTGTCTGACCGGTACCCGGCTTCCGGCAAGAATTACAGATCCATACCATCAAATCCGTTCCAGACAGGCTTTCCCGAATAAGTGAGTATCTCAGCTTCGCCTCGAAGTGCCTTTAATACCGACAGCGCCAGTGCTTCCTGCTCCATCTCTCCCGGATAAACGCTGACCGGTGCGATAAAACCGCAGCGTTTCTCGATACCGGCGCGGATATCATCAAAACGCATGAAACCGCCTGTAAGGAGGATTCCGTCAACTTTTCCGCACAGAACGGCGCTCATCTCTCCTATCTGCTTGCAGATCTGATAGATCATGGTGTTCCATACAAGTACGGCCTTGGGATCTCCTTCGTCAACAAGCGCATGTATCTTATCGGCATCAGAAGTCCCGAACAGACTTACAAAACCGCCCGCGCGCGAGCACATAAGCCTGACTTCGCTGACCGAATGAGCTTCGATGTAGTCAAGGAGAGCAAGTACAGGCACGCTTCCGATCCTTGTGGGCGTAAATGTGCCTTCTCCGTCCGCTCCCATATTTCCATCGACCATTTTACCCTTTTCATGGGCGCTGACGGTTATCCCGCCGTCAATATGGGCAACGATAAAATTGCAGTCATCATACTTCTTTCCGATCTTCTCCGCATGGAATCCGGCAACGGCTTTCTGGTTAAGAACATGCGAGTGTGAAACCCTGTAAACGCCCTTTATCCCGGTAAGGCGTGCATAATCGCAGTACTCATCCACATTGGTCGGATTCAGCGTGTAAGCTTCCTTTTTGTATTCGCATGCAAATTTCCAGGCAAGCATTACACCGAGCTTCGCAGGATGCTCGCTTCCTCCGACAGCGGCAACGGTATCGTTATAAAGCCGCTCATCGATCTTCGTTACTCCTCCCGGCTGCGAATATGCACTTCCTCCTCTTCCGACAAACACATCAATGTCCGCGGGATCCTCCCCATAGTTTTTAAGCATATCGAGGATCACTCCGTACCTGAAGGGTATCTGATCATTGACATGCGGGAACCGGAGAAGAACAGGCGCATCATGGAAAACACTCTTTTCAAACAAAGACGTTTCGTCTTCAAACAGGCTGACCTTGGTCGAGGTTGAACCCGGATTGATGATCAGCAGTTTCAGTTTCTTTCCCTGTGTAGACATAAGCTTTCTTTCCTTTTCTTTCCTTTTCGTTACTTTCCTTTTGTTTTTTCCTCTTTTCCGACGGTCCGGCTGCCGCATATCCCGGCATTTTCCTCATCAACACCGTATACACAAAGGACAGCGCCATCTATTGAATTATATAATGCGGTATGTAAAATTACAACAGAAAATATAGGGCCTGTCGTCAATGTACCGCCGACAGGCCCAAAAATGATGTCAGACTGACACGGTAAAGCTGTCCTCAGGATAATGGTATACATTTTCGGAAAGTATATCCATTTCCGCAAGGACCGTTGAATTCACATCCCTTACCATGTCTTCCAGTGTTTCCTTACAGAATTCGTCACTCTCGGGCAGTATAAGGACCTCGTGCACAGAGCTCGGTATGATATAAAAGCCCCGTCCGATGCGTCTTTTTATCCTCTCCAGCAACCCGTCGTATACGATGCAGGAAGCCCCGTCCACTCCGCTGTGATTGGTCAGAACGAACAGAGACGGGATATCCTCCGGGATCCATTTTTTCGGTTCATTTTCCGGATCCTCTCCGGCACCGTCATTTACGAACAGATCCTCTATCGCGTCGTCATCAAGCCTGTGGCTTAAAAGCAGGTTGATGTTCCTGTTTTCGAGACGGAATATTTTGGGAGGAAACAGTTTGACTGTATTTTCCGAAGCGATCTCAAATAAGGTGCTTACATCGGTATCCCATTTGCGCATCAGGGCATTGTCAACCCTGATCGAAGCGATCCCTTCCGGACTGTGCTCGACAAGGCAGGCAAAGATCAGTACAAGATTATTGATCTTTACATGGGGAAGCTGCTCAAGAAGCTCCAGGTTCCTGTCATTGCTGATAAGTTTGAAGAAAATGCGGTCGCGGAAAAAATCCAGGCTGCAGTCACCGAAACGTTCCATATCGAAACGGTTTCTGTTCTCCAGGTAGACCCTTATGATCTCTTCACTGATCTCTTCGGTGCTTCTTCCGTCAATATAGCTTTGAAAATAAGAATTCAGGAATATGTTCGGAACAACCTCTTCCCCGTGTTCCCTGATTACTATGGTGTCAAGTTCTACAGAATTGTTTTTCAGAGCCTTTCCCCGTTCAACCTCGTATCCGGCAGGCATCATAGATCTGACTTGTTTTTCGACTGCTGTAAGGAACAGTCTGTATATCATTTTCTCATCCTGTGCGTTCATGTTTTTCTCCTGTCTTTAAACATTCGAAAAAAGCACCGGATGATCCCGTGACATGAATTGTATCATAAAAAAAGCGGCAGTTCAATCATTTTATTATGTTTCATTTTAGCGTTTCTTTTTAGCTTTCAATCAGCTTTCACCGTCTCAGTTTTTCCGGTCGTTCTGTCTTCTGAGATTGCTGAGTACTATCAGGACCTGGGAAGGAAGATAAAACACCCATATCAGATAAGGTGCGGCTGCAGAGAGAGAATTATACAGAGGGGCATCAATGCTCACATAATCGCCGAGGTTATATAAGAGCACATTGATATCGCACAAAAGGAACAGTATCATCCCGACCAGGAATACGACCGGACGCAGAAAAAGACACGATGCGGAGGTTGTTCGGACAGCGGCCGTTTCCGGGTGATGGGCCATCTTGATCGATTGATTCATTTCTTCTGCATGATGAGGTATATTTTCATATCGGTCGATGTCCTCTGTCAGGTGCGGATTTTTTTTCGACAGTATGATGTCCGCTACAAGATGCGCGATATTTGCAATAAACGAAACAGCATAAAATATCACCGTGCCCAGCAGGAGCTTCTCTTCAGGGAAAGATCCCTTTAAGAGTAAAAACAGCACGGCCGCCGATACCGCTCTTGCCGCGAAGACAATACAGGTTTTCCTTATTTCGCCGCCGAGTATAACGATCATGTATATTGTCTGAACAATGCAGAAGAACACTACGCCCGGTCTGATATCATCGGCAAACAGAAGAAACCAGTCCGAAACTGCCGTAAAGCACAGCGCAGCTGCCCCCAGTACCGCAGATTTCAGTCCCGCAGTTCCCGGCCCCGTATTTACGCAGCCGTTTTCCGATGTTTTTGCGGTCATGACCGCATTGACCAGCGCCATCGCCACACAGACATGTATTGAAATGTATTTAAGTGCCGCCACCGTAAATTCATACCCATCTGTCTGATCGAGTACGATAAAGACAGCATACAGCACCGCTTCGATCAAAATAAATAAAACTGTTCTATATCCTTTTTTCATCTCTCATCGTCAAATATTCCGCATGAAATGAAGCGTTCTTTCACAACCCCTGGTCAAAGAAAAAATTCACTTGACATTTCCGACCAAAAGTAACATAATATCAATGTTTGATTGCTATGGCAATCGTTCGAGGTGTGGCTCAGTTTGGTAGAGCGCTACGTTCGGGACGTAGAGGTCGCGTGTTCGAATCACGTCACCTCGATTCTTTATTTTCAAGGGTTTCGGAATTTCCGAAGCCTTATTTTTTTGCCCGAATTCTAAGAAAATCGATCTTATTCGTCAATTACAATTGCATTAGACTCTTTGTAATGACAAGCCATCCATATCCTCCAAACAAAATACTATTGATACGGCAACCAAGCTCTTACTCCCAGAACGATATTCTTATTGCTCCGCTTGTTGCGCTGGCATTCAACTGCTTTTCACCCGTACGGGAATTGATAAGTCCGTTATGGCCCGAAGTCGTATGTGAAATAATGGAATAATCGCTCTCCCGGCCGATGATCGTTCCCCTGATGGCACCGCTGTTTGTCGAAAGATCGATATTGCCGCCGGTCTTCAGGGAATCGAAATGTATACCGCCGCTCCTGTTGCCTGCGATAAGCGAACCGCCGGCACTGACGTTCAGCATTCTGATAAGGCCCGAATGATTGCCTACACTTACATCCTTTGCCACGGTCGTATTGATCAGAGCGATCATGCCGGAAGAACAGCCGACGCTGATATCGCTTCCGCTTTGTACATCTGTGACCTTGACCGCGCCGGAGCTCGTTGTAATGCTGAGCCTGCCTGTATTTACATTCTCAACCGCAACCGCGCCGGAGCTGCACTCGATATTGACTCTTTCGGGATCGGTCCCGGAAACCGAGATCCTGCCGCTGGAGCTTTTTATTCCGAGTACTCCGTTGAACCCGCCCGGAACAGTTACCCTGATCCCGTTATCTATGAAAGGCTGCCAGATTGCCCAGAGGAAGCTGGTGATCGGCTTTCTCTCCAGAGTCAGCGTACCGTCCTGCTCGGTAAGTACATATTCATGTTTGCCGGGACACTCCGTGTATGAGACCATGACATTCCCGACATCACCGCTCCCAACTATGATCTTGTCCGATGAAGCCATAATGCTGATAAGACCGATCTTCCCGTGGCATTCATACTCGCGTCTTATCAGCTTAGAATTGAAAAAATCCATGTTTCTTCCTCCCATACGTCAGATACTTCTATGATCTTTACGTTATATGATACCTCTTTTTTCACGCAGCATCAACCTCGTAAGCAATAAAATCGCTGCAGATCACAGCCTTACTTGATAATCCGGACGCTCTGTTCTTCTCAAACAGAGTCAATGCTCCCGGGTCTTCGTTGTAACCGTCCGGTATTGCTGTATTCTATGCAGTTTTCCTTTGGATCGGTCTTGTGTACAGGCATAAAAAAGCTCCCTTCCCGGCAGCAAGCGTTTTCTCTCTTGTCTACCCTGAAGGGAGCATTTCATGGATAATCTCCGGCTTTTGCCGCAGATCCCGTTTCATTCAGCTCTGTACCAGCTTCATAAGCTGACCCGTGATATCCACAATGTCAGCGGAAACCTGTTTACTGCTGTGGGCGATCTCCACATTCCTGTCTACGACCGTCTCTATCTTGTCAATCTCATCAACTGCCTTTGATACTGCGGAAACATTGCCTTTTACAAGCTTAGCCACACTGTCGACCTCACTGTCAACCTGGCGTATGATCCCTACTACATTCTCAAATTCAGCGGCAGTGCTGTCTGCAACCTGCTTGCCTTCTTTTACTGCATTTACGGAGTTCTGTATCAGCATGCCAGTTTCTTTTGCGGCCTGTGCACTTCTCTCCGCAAGCTCACCGACCTGGGTGGCAACAACAGAGAAGCCCCTGCCCACATCTCCCGCTCTTGCAGCCTCGATTGATGCATTGAGTGCAAGGAGGTTGGTCTGTCCGGCAATGGAGTCGATCTCGTCAATGATCTTCTCGATCTTAAGCGAGATATCATTGATATTGTTGATCGACTTGCCGAGTTCCTCAAGTTTTACTCTGGTGCGGTCGATCTCAGTAACAGCCTTTCTGGTAACATCGGTAACCTTGACCGTCTCATCAACACTCGAAGTGAGCTCATTTTCAAGATCATGGAGAATGTGCTCAAGACCTTCGATAGCGGCCTTCTGCTCTACGGTGCCGTTCTCGATCGTCTCGGCGCCTCTTGTTGTCTCGCCCGTAGCGCTCTCAAGATCACCGCAGGCGGCTTTGATATTATCGATCAGAGCCAGGCTCGATTCCATATCCGCACTTTGTTTTCTGATCAGTTCCTCATTATCGCTGATATTGGTGCGGATGCTCTCGACCATGGTATTGACGCTGTCAGACAGCAGTGAGAATTCCGGATTTCCGGTCTCATGCACTTCGATATCGTAATTTCCTCCGGAAATAGTGCGAAGGGACTCATTGATCCTGTGAATGCCGCTGATGATCTGCCTCTCAACCGCACGGTTGATAACATATAAAAGTGCTAAAAATACAATTATCATGGTTATGAAGAGTACTATAAGCTGCGAAGTTCTTGCCTGATAATACTCTTTTGCCGGCATAAACGTTCCTATAAGCTTGTCATCATACTCTTCGGTCATATAATAGCCGCTCACGCCGTCAATCCCGGCTTTTCCCGATCCTGCCGAGAGCTTATCCGGGAAGCCTGCCTCAGAAGCGCTCTTCCCGATCAGGGAAGCATTGGGATGAGCCAGAACTGTGCCGTCTGCCTTATCGATCGCAAATACATATCCTGTCTCTCCGTAATCCACATCCTTTAAAACTACATCGATCGCGGTCTGAGCGAGTGTCTGTGCCAGGATCTCGGGCTGGATGCCGACCTGTACCAGACCCGGAGCGTCTTTTCTTGCAACTCCGATGTACTGGATCACTATGCCCTCCGCGGCGTTTGCCTGAGGCTCCTGAACAAGCTCTATCGACGGATTGTCTATTATCACAAGGAATGCGGCCGACTGCTCACCGCTGCCCATATCGAATCCAACATAAGCGTCTACCGTTGAATTTGTGATTATGCCCTTTTCATCGATGATATGAAGCTCATTTACCATCAGACGGTCGCAGATCGGATCAAGATTATCATCATTTTCCAAAATGGACGGGTCTGCAGCCAGAATATCCGCAAATGCCCTTGATTTGGCCAGATTGTTCTCTCCGAGGTTCTTTGTAAGTTTCTGGATCTCCTGTTCATTACTGTCGAGTTTTTCTTTTACCGCCTGGAGCTTATCCCTGCTCTGACCGGCGTTTGTGCTTTTGGTCGTGATCGTCTGGAAAGCGAAGATGACTACCAGTGCGATAACCAGCGCTATGACCATAAAGATCGCAAGTGTCTTGTTAAAAAACTTTTTCATGACTTACTCCTCCTTAAAAAGGCTTGGCAGTGTCGGATCCGACATCGGTTTTCCCTTTTTTGTTTTTTACTTTTTACATTTTCGGCCACCATTTACCTGTTTTAGGAAAACACTGTATAAGTAAATGATCTGCGGCCTCTTTTCAGGGATAAATTTATGACGATGAGCCTTACACGGACGGTATAACGGTACTTATTAACCCGGTGCAAAGGATCATGCTCGGAAATAATGACCGATGTTTTTTCGTTTTGATCTCCTTTCGTTGTCAGAAAGCGGATATTTCCTCCATATACGGATTCAGTCGTTTTCAAAAGGCAGATTAAAAAGAACAAGTTTTATCATTTGTGAATCAAACTTCACATGTATGCATTCTATCACAAAAACCGCCATATTTCAACATGAAATAAAATGAATTTTTTTTTCATTTTTTTAATTTGTGCGAAATGATTAAATAATTTGTGATTCATGAAGAGATTTTTGTAATAATTGCTTGCCTTTTAGGGTGCATTAAGCTATAATTGTTACATATAAGGTCATTATTCTGCACCTTTTTCAAGGAGCTGTAATTTTTCATTTGCTAATTACGCGGTTTATCTTTTACTATAGAGGAGCAACTTATGAACTACTACGAAAATATCGTTGTTTTTGATAAGTACAAACTGGTTCACCCCATAGGTGACAATCCCTTCTATTCCGACTATCTCGGCAAGGACATCGAAACCGGGAACAATGTCTATGTCAAGATGATCAATCCCGAGAAGTTCACGCGTTATGAAGTCGATAAGATCTGTTTTGCCAACGAATGTACACAGATACGGAATTTCGAAAACCCCAACCTGCTGAAGCTCTATGCGGTAGGCAGCTATTCCAACACGATGTGCATCGTCAGCGAATACGTCGAAGGCTTCAAGCTTCTGCGTGAATATTTCAGCGAGAACAGTATGTTCAACATCAGGACAGCTCTCGAGATAATACAACGCGTTGCTTTGGGACTCAGCTATGCCCACAGCCGCAATGTTTTTCACCGTGGCATACGTTCCTCCAATATAGGTATCGTCGAAAATGAAAATCACGAGATAAAGACCGTCAAGCTGTTTGATTTCGGTGTATCGCAGATCATAGATTACGCAAGCACCTCGTCGAATTTCGTCGATGAGAACTTCGTTTTCATGGCTCCCGAAACTACCGGTCTGCTCGATCATAAAGTGGATGCCCGCTCCGATCTGTATTCCCTCGGAATACTGCTCTATCGTTTTCTAACAGGGCATTATCCTTTCCATGCCGATACGATCGACAGCATGGTTTATCAGCATGTCGCAGTAATGCCCAAGGATCCCTCGGAATTTAACCCTACGGTCACTCCAGCCATCTCCAAGATGACGATGAGGCTTCTTGCCAAGGATCCCGAACAGCGTTATCAGTCAGCCAACGAACTCATTAACGATATAGATGTATATTTTAATTCGTCCGATCCCAACTACGATTCGGATGAAGACGCCCTGATACAGACCATGGAGCGCCGTTCCAAGGCGGTCAGCAGAAAATCGGAGCTTGCACAGCTGCGTAATCTTTACACACAGGCTCTTAAAGGCGAAGGTCATTTCTGTCTTGTACGCGGTCCTCTCGGATGCGGCAAGAGCGATCTGTTCTCCAATCTGTGCTCAGAGCTGAAGGAAAGCAGCATCCCGTATTTCAGGGCAAGATTTTCATCACAGGGAAGCGGTAATCCTTATCATGCTTTCCGTGATATCCTTATCCAATATCTGAATATTTATAAATCTTATGAACATAAGATGGCCTCGACCGAGCGGACACGTCTTTTTGACGCACTCTGCGGCCAGAGCGATCTTGTATTCAGGTTCTGTCCCGAAATGACCTCTGTTCTTCCCAAATCGGAGGATACGACCGAACTTGATGAATTCCGTGACAGCCAGCGTACAGCCGACCGTCTTTCGGCATTCTTCCTTCAACTGTATGAACAGGGCAAGCCTTTTGTCATCATCCTTGACGATATTCACAATTCCGACGCGGCCAGCCTTACCCTGCTGCGCGAGATGATACAGTCCATCCGCAACTACAAGGTATTCCTTGTATGTTCGCTGCGCGACGGTTACGACAAAAACAACGAGCTGCTCAGTCTCCTTGTAGAAAATGCGGAGATCGGCAATTCCTATTCTACTACGATCACGCTCGATGATTTTGATCTTGACCGGATGACCGAATTTGTTTCCGATCTTCTTATGATCAATAAGGCCGATTGTCAGTCCATTGCATCGTACCTTATCGACAAGACCGGCGGCAATTCGTATTTTGCCTGCAATCTTCTGCGTTCCATGCTTGAAGACGGTGTGATCACCGTCAGCGGCGGAGAGATCGAAGAGAATATCGATCAGTTCCATATGATCGATACGGACGTTAACATCTTCCAGGTCATCGAGACCAGGCTCAGCAAGCTTTCGCCCGAAGCCATCCATATGCTTGAAGTCGCTTCCGTTATAGGCAGCGATTTCTCGGTGCGCCTTCTTCTTGCCGTGCTTGACAAGCCCAAGGAAGAAGTCTCGCCCCTGATCAGTGAAGCGGTCGACCGTCAGCTTATCGAATACAGCTCTTCGCTCGACATACTCTGCTTCTCGCACAGGGATATCCAGTCAGTAGTCAACTCTCATCTTTCGGATGAGCAGAAGCGCGAGCTTCATCTAAGGATCGCAAAAGGACTTGAACTTATTTACCCCGAGATCGACAGGATCATTTTCGAACTTGTTTATCATTATATCAAAGCCGGATCCGAAAGCGATATCCGCCAGTATATCCTGCAGGCGGCCACAAAGGCTTACGCTACCGGCGCCCACGAGGATGCCATCAAGTACTACGACAAGGCTCTTGAACTGTTCCCTTATGAAAGCAACAAGGACATATGGCTGTCCTCCAAAAAGGCAATGGTAGAGCTCAACCTGATCTCCGGTCATTATGACAATGCGATCGAAGCTGCCAGGGATCTGCTTCCGCTCATGACGGATTCCACGATCAAGGCTCAGCTCCTGCACCGTATCGCTTTGGGGTTTTACAGGCAGAGCAAGTTTTCCGAGTGTGAGTCTTATCTGATCAACGCTCTTAAGGAACTCGGAATACATTTCCCCGAAAACGGAAAACGTTACGGGCTTTCTCAGAACCTGCTCTCGCTTAAGTCGTATTTATCCATACGTATGAGCAAAGACCTTACGAAGATCGAACCCAGGCAGGTCAACGATCCTTCAGCGGCTCTTGTTGTCTCGATCTACGAAACATTATGCTGGACTTATGCTTACTCCAACATCAGAAGGTTTATATTTACCGCTCTCAAGCTGTTTGCTTATGCCAAAAAGACCTTCGGCTCATCCGTACAGCTTGCGCTCGCCGCGTCTGTCATTTCGATCTACTACATGCTGCAGGGTGATGTCAAGAACGTTCAGGTAATGCAGGGAGCGGCATCCAAGCTTCGTAAGGATCTCGGCGATAAATACGGTCAGGCAAGAAGCCTGCTGTTCAACGGCTTTACCGCACAGACCACCAGTGAGCTTGAAAAGAGTATCAAGCTTTTCAAAGAGGCTTCGGACAACTTCAAATCGATCGGAGACCTTTGGGAATACAACAATGTACTTGTCTTCATGCTGTATTCGCTGCTTATGTACGGCAGCTACGAAGAATGTGTCAAGACGGGTCAGGAAAGCATTTCCATCAGTGAACGTCTCGGTGACGGTTTTTCAAAGGCCAAGGTGCTTGCGATCCTTGTTGAATGCTATACACAGATGGGTAATTTCCCTCTCGCGGAATCAAAAGCAAAAGAATGTAAGGAGGTCGTTGAAGCTCTTAATTTCCCTTATGCCACAGCATGCTACGATCTGGCATACGGCAAGCTTTTGTACGAACTGGGCAAATACCGTGAGGCGCTTGCGATATTTAAGGAAGCCAAAAAGCTGATCGAGGACAATTCCCTGTCTCCGGTTTATCTTGCACCGATATATCCTTACCTTGCCCTGGCAATGGTCAAGGATCTTGAATCAACCATGAATTCCATGTCTGCCAGCAATGTCCAGACAGAGATGAATAATATAAGGATCATCTGCGAAACCGCGGAAAGCCTGTGTGCTCATACCCTTAATTCCAGGGTTACCGTAAAACGTGCATGGGGTGCATACGCGATCCTTTCCAACAGACTCGTTATAGCAGAAAAGGAATTTCCGGCAGGAACCTAGCTGGTATCGGATGTGCATTACAATTATGAGTGTGCGATGCTTGAGTTCGAGTACGGCAAATACCTGCACTCCAAGCACAGAGTCAACGAATCGCGCTTCCAGATATTCGAAGCATATATGACATTTACCAATATTTCTTCGGTTTATCATGCGAAGGAATGCGAAGCGATAATCGACGAAAGATACCATGAGTCCTTCCGCGACAATTCCCTTATGAAGAGTATCGCCGCGCAGCGCAACCGTATGAACGTCGACCGTAAGGCCAATACCCTGCTGCGTTTGGGTGAACGTCTTACATCAACCCTTGAGCTTGACGAGCTTCAGAGGAAGATCCTTCAGGATGCGGTTGAAATGGTAGGCGCGGAACGAGGAATTCTCTTCCTCTACCCCGAAACCGGTGAAAAAGTCCTGTATGTTGCTTCGGTTTACAATCTCGGTAATTTCGACGGAAATACATACGAATGGATGCTCAAGGAAGTTGAGAAGAGCCGCAAGCCGATCATCATCAACGATATGCAGTCCGATGAGTACAGGAAGCATTATTCCGTCATGGTCCGTTACGGCATCAAATCGGTTATGACGATGCCCATGTTCGTAAGAGGCAATCTGTTCGGTATAATCTATCTTGACAGCCGTCTCGTTCGTCAGATCTTCAATGACGAATATATCGAAGCAATGGGCTTTATCGCCAACCAGGCCGGTGCGCCCATCGAGAACGCACGTCTCTACCACAAGGCTATCACAGACGGTCTTACAGGCATTTACGGACGTTCGTATCTTGACAACCTGATCGTTGATAAGACCAGCGAAGAGAATCCTCAGCTTTCGGCTATCATGATCGACGTTGACCACTTTAAGAACTTCAACGATACCTACGGTCATCAGTTTGGTGATAAGGTGCTTAAGCAGATTGCGGGTGTTATGAAGCGTGTAGCCGGCGATCTCGGTGTTCCGTGCCGTTACGGCGGCGAGGAATTTGTGATCCTTATGAATTCCAAGGATCAGGAACTTGTGATCAATACCGCCGAGAAGGTCCGTCAGTCTGTAGAGGCTTCTACTCTCGCATACAACGAAGGAACCAATGTACAGCTTGTTTCGGTTACCATAAGCCTTGGTGTTTCGATCTGGGATCCTG
>JAILIQ010000064.1 GCA_024695205.1 Lachnospiraceae bacterium | reverse complement strand
CATCTTCCGCAACCTTATCCGTTGCGTCCTGACTGACACTGTAAATGTGATATCTTACATTTCCGACATCATAAGGATCCCTGCCAAACCACCCGCACAGATCCGCAAACATGGTATTTACGATCATCGGACCTTTTTCCTGCTGATTCTCGTCGTTATAATAAACCGTATAAAGGCTTAACAGAGAGTCGTTTGATCTGCCGCTGTCTGCACTGACATACGGATTACGGTAAATTATCTTCCCGTCGCCTTTTATGCTGTAATACAGGCTCTCATTGGCAAAGCCGAAGGCTCTTATCGAACTGTATACCGCCCTTCCCTGGGACTTTAAGGTCTTCAGGATCGCAGGAGTACTGTCTTTGAGGCCGTAAATGCAGTATTCAAGCCCCTCCTGCGCGGATAATGCGCAGGTCAGCCCGCTACCTGTCGAAATATACCCGTTCGTATATCCGGCTTCGTCAAGCGCATTAACGACGATCTCCATGATATAGGCATTTTTAAGCAGATTAAGATCAAGCACCGCATATTCACGGACTTCAAGTTCTTCCGCTTTCTTCAGGTATGCATCGGAGATATCAAGCCGTACCACACATTCATTATCATCCGCAAACCGCAATCCGAAACCGTCTGCATCGATCATCCCGGCTAGAGCCTCTATGCGTCCGGCAGTCTCTGGGTTGAGCAGAGGATCGAATTCCTCCGGCTCTTCAAGTATGAGAATGCTGTTTACAAACCCGTACAGAGCTCCGGCAAACATATTGTAGCCTGTTTTCTGCCAGGTTTTTTCATAAGCATCTTTAAGTATCCCGTACAGCTCGGGACTGACTTTTATATTCTCACCCGGTCTTGAATTAAGAGTTGCGAGATTCGTAAATCCCTCATATTCATGCACCGGATCGAGCAGCTTGTACGCCCTGTTGAGCGCACCGGAATAAACGGACGTGATCGCTTTTCTTAAATCCCTTATCTCACCGGACTTGCCGGTGAAATAATAATTGAGCGTAAAATCGGCGGCATACATTACCGCTTCTTCATCGGGAGACGCAGAAACTGTCTGATACCCTTCCCTGTTGTTGGAAAGGCTCAGGGCACCTTTTGTAAATGCCGTGACTGCGACCGCAAAAGCAATTATAAACAGTATGATACGGATAATCAGTTTCTTATCCTTAAAAATTTCTCTGATCTTCATTTTCCGGCGTTACCGAATCTGATCTCCCTGTATTTCTCGATCTCCGAAGGACTTCCGAATACCATGTGGCCGTTTCCGAGATCCACAAGCTCGGGTTTGGCACTTGAATAATCATGCATGGAAGGATCATAGATCAGAAGCTTCTTGGACTTCTCAATGATCGGATCGGGTACGGGGATCGCAGATATCAGTGATTTTGTGTACGGATGAAGAGGATATGCGAACAGCTCCTCCGATTCCGCTATTTCCATGATCCTGCCCTTGTAAATAACAACGATACGGTCACTTATGAAACGGACTATAGACAGATCATGTGCGATAAACAGGTAAGTAAGGTCCCTCTCTCTCTGGAATTTCTTCAGCAGATTGAGTACCTGGGCACGGATCGAAACATCAAGGGCCGAGATGGGCTCATCGGCAATGATGAAATCGGGTTCCATTACAATTGAACGGGCAAGTCCGACACGCTGACGCTGTCCGCCCGAAAACTCGTGAGGATAACGCGTAAGATGCTCGGGAAGCAGACCTACTTCCCTGGTGATCTTCTCGACCTTGGCGATCCTTTCCTTCTCGTCCTTGAACAGATGGAAATTGTAAAGGCCTTCGGAAATGATGTACTCGATCGTTGCACGCTCATTCAGCGAAGCCGAAGGATCCTGGAAGATCATCTGTATGCGTCTTACGACTTCACGGTCATCCTTGCGGGAAAGCTTGCCCGAAATACGTTTTCCCTTGTAAACGATCTCTCCCGCAGAGCAGGGATTGATCCTGACGATCGCACGTCCGATGGTAGTCTTGCCCGAGCCGGACTCGCCTACAAGTGAGAGTGTCTCGCCCTTATAAATATCAAAGCTTACATTATCTACTGCCTTAAACTTTTTCTTGCCTTTGCCGAAGACGACATCAAGATTCTTTATGGACAGTATGACTTCTTTTTCTTTATTATCCATTTACCGATGCCTCCTCGCTGAAATCCACATAGCTTGCAAGCATCTTTTCATGCAGATTTCTGATATTTTCGGGAACTTCCGTCTTCGGCGCGCGGGGATCAAGAAGCCAGGTCTTGGCATAATGAGTCTCGCTTACCTTAAATACAGGCGGTTCCTTAACAAGATCTATGGCCATTGCATAGCTGTTACGCGGCGCAAAAGCATCGCCGACGATCTTGTTGTAGAGCGAAGGCGGTGTGCCGGGGATCGAGAAAAGATCGGAGCCTTTTTCCGCAAGCTGCGGCAGGGATGAAAGCAGTGCCCATGTATAGGGATGCTTGGGGTCATAGAAGATCTCTTCTACGGTTCCCACCTCAACTATCTGTCCGCCGTAGATAACGGCAACACGCTCGGCAACATTGGCAACAACGCCAAGGTCATGGGTGATATATACACAGGTAAAACCAAGTTCCTTCTGAAGATCCTTGATCAGTCTGATGATCTGCGCCTGGATCGTAACGTCAAGTGCCGTGGTAGGTTCGTCACATATCAGGATCTTCGGCTGACATGAAAGGGCGATCGCGATAACGATACGCTGTCTCATACCTCCCGAATATTCAAACGGATAGTCATCAAAACGCTTCTCCGGCTCAGGGATACCAACCTTACGCATTATATCGATGGTTCTTTCCTTCGCCTCGGCCTGAGTGCATTTCTGATGCTTCATTATTACGGTCGTGATCTGTTTGCCGATCGTGATTACGGGGTTCAGGCTCGTCATAGGATCCTGGAATACCGTTGCGATCCTGCGGCCTCTGATCTGCTGCCAGTCCTTGGTGTATTTTACCTTGGCGCAGTCGATTATCGCATATCCGTGAAGAGTCTTTGCTGCTTCATCATATTCACGGAACTCCACTCTGAACGCAGCAGCCTCAAATACCCTGTTTCTGACCTCCATATTGTCAAGATCTTCGCCGATCAGCATTGCTTTCTTAAATGCACGTGAAAGCTTGTACATGAATAAGATCTTGTCTTTCGTCGGATAACGTCCGATCGAAAGGATGATCTCACGTGCTATCTCGATATTTCTTGTGATCACCTTGTCGGAAAGTCCGTTAACATTACCCTCTTTTTCAGGTATAACAAGCTTTTGTTCCCTTGCGGCGGTCAGCTTTTCTATCTGCGCTTTCTTGCTGTTGACAGCCTCAACATTCGAAGCCGCCTCAGCCTTACGCTTCTTTAAAAGTGCCTCATGATCGGCCTTTATCGTCTTAAGCTCGTTCTGATAATCATTGATGCGCTTGTTGGTCTTGGCTATCTCGGGAACATCCTCGGCGATCTTCTTGTCAAGTGTCCACAGATAATTGCGGGCGTCGATGATATCGTCCTCTTTTTCCTTGACCTTGCGGTTGTATTCATCGATCTCTTCGGGATCAAGGTCACCGGCATATTTTACTTCATCCTCAAGCAGTTTGATCTGGCGGTATTCCTCCGCTCCACGCTCAAAGACCGAATAATCGTTAAGCATCTTAAGAGCCCTGTTGTAGAGTTTTTCATTAAAGCCCTCAAGTTTTGCGTCTGTTTTTGATAATTCATCGTCTGCAAGCAGGATGGTACCATGGGAAATATAGCCGTTCGAATCGAGCATTCCCGCAAAAGTCTTTGTAAGGACCGACTTTCCGGATCCTGACTCGCCAACGATCGCAAGAGATTCATTTTCATATATATCCAGCGAAACATTACGTATCGCCTGCAGAGTCCTTCCGCGGACGTTGAACTTTACATCAACATCCTTCAGCGAAAGGAGAATCTTTTTTTCGTTGTTCTCGCTCATTTTGAAACCTTTCTTTTATTACTGGTAGTGCATTTGTGTTACCCGGGGGCATTCGCGTTACCCGGGGGGGCATTCGTAAAATTTTATCTTCTTAAAAAACGTTTTGAAGATAAAATTTTACTCATGTAGGCGGGGTCGTAACCGTAACTGCCGTCCGTTTCACTGTCCTTATCCTGTGTGTCAAAAAAGCAGCTTGCTGCTTTTTTGACACTCCTATAATGGAAACATGGAATCGGATGCACGGTAACGGTTACTTCTTTAAAGCATATGTGTTCTCGGGTCTGACGCGTCAGCCAAATTCTGTCCGAGGAAATACAGTATGAACGTTATCGCAGCTGCAACGATGACTGCGGGCCAGAATGCCCAGGGGAATGTCCTGAACGCAGTCTGTCCCTGCTGGATCATACGTCCGAGTGAAGGAACCTGAGCGCTTAAACCTATTCCGATATATGAAAGGAATACTTCCGTCGAAATATATGAAGGAAGCTCAGTTGCAAGCAGTGTTACGATTACCGAAGTAAGGAACGGCAGGATGTTTTTCGTAACCATACGATTGAGCGGTGTTCCAAGGCATCTTGAAGCCAAGGAATACTCACGGTCTCTTATGATCATGACCTGATTTCGGAAGAAATACGCTATACCGAGCCAGCCGGTGATCGTAAGTGCGAAAATAAGCTGCCAGAAACCTGAACCGATGATGTAAACAAGTACCGAAACAAGAAGTATTCCGGGTACATTTGCTATGATCTGGTAAATAACGAGCATTACCATATCGAATCTCTTCGAATAGCCCCATACCGCACCGATCAGGATACCGATCGTCATATTGATCGCGGCGCAGATGAATGCAAGTTCAAGTGAAGTTCTTGAGGATGATACGATACCGTAAAGGATCGAATTACCCATTGAGCCAGTACCAAGGAGATACTTGAACGAAAAACCGCCGAAATATTCCATGGCCTTGCTCGGGCTTAAGCTGTAGCTTAAGGGATCGGTTACATTTTCCATAACGTCATAAGGCCAGAATGCCGGCATTATGAAGGCTATAAGAAGTATCAGCACAAGCACGCCGATAAGCACGAAATTGATCTTCTTACGGAAGAATACCCTGAATACCGATTTCCAGTAGGAATAGCGGGGAGCAACGATCTTCTCCGATTCAAATGCATCCTTGTTGTCAAGGAAACGGAAAAGCTCATCTTCATTTTCATTTTCAATTTCTTTTTGCAGATCGCTCATCTTCCTCCGCCTCCTTCCTCTGAAAGTGAAATTCTGGGATCATATTTTGCGAGCAGCAGATCTCCGGCGATTACCGAAATGATCTCGAGTGCGGTATAGAATACCGTAACCGCCACAATAACACCGTTATCATGCTGTTTGATAGCTTCCGTAAGCAGATTGCCGACACCGGGAACCGAATAAACACGTTCTGTGATGATCGCACCGGTCAGACAGAATATAATACTCGAAGGGATTCCATGTACGATGTAGATCATTGCGTTCTTGGAAATGTGAAGCCTGAAGATCTCCTTTTCGGACAGACCTTCGGCACGCGCAAACTTAACATAGTCCGCGTTCATCTGGTCTA
>JAILIQ010000062.1 GCA_024695205.1 Lachnospiraceae bacterium | reverse complement strand
ATGCTGGAGGATTCATTCAAAACTATACACAACGGGGAGGTTGTTGACGGTACGGTTATCAGTGTTAAGGACGACCAGATCATTCTTAACATCGGATATAAAGCTGACGGTGTGATCACCAGAAACGAATATACCAATGATCCTTCACTCGATCTTACGACCGTTGTGAAAGAAGGCGACACAATGCAGGTTAAGGTTATCAAGGTTAACGACGGTGAGGGACAGGTTCAGCTCTCATATCGTAAGCTTGCTGCAGAGCGCGGCAGTAAGGTCCTTGAGGAAGCATTTGAGAACAAGACGGTTCTTAAGGCTAAAGTCGTTCAGATACTCGGCGGCGGAATCTGCACAGTAGTTGATGACATGAGGGTATTTATTCCCGCAAGTCTTGTTTCGGATGTTTATGAGAAGGATCTTGAGAAGTATAAGGATCAGGAGATCGAGTTCGTTATTACCGAATTCAATCCCAAGAGACGCCGCATAATCGGTGACCGCAAGCAGCTTATCGTAGCACAGAAGGAAGAGGCTATCAAGAATCTGTTCTCCAAGATCCAGGTTGGAGATGTTATTGAAGGTACTGTAAAGAATGTTACAGACTTCGGTGCATTTATCGATCTCGGCGGTACAGACGGACTGCTTCACATTTCCGAGATGAGCTGGGGCCGTATTGAGAATCCCAAGAAGGTTTTCAAGCCCGGCGATGTTGTTAAGGCATTTATCAAGGATATTCAGGGACACAAGGTTGCTCTTTCAATGAAGTTCGCTGATCAGAATCCCTGGATCGATGCTGAGACCAAGTATGCCGTCGGCAATATCGTAAAGGGCAAGGTTGCCCGTATGACCGAGTTTGGTGCATTTATCGAACTCAATCCCGGTGTTGACGCGCTTCTTCATGTTTCGCAGATCTCGCGTGAGCATATTGACAAGCCCGCAGACGTTCTGAAACTCGGACAGGAGATCGAAGCCAAGATTGTTGACTTCAATCTTGAAGAGAAGAAGATCAGCTTAAGCATTAAAGCTCTTCTTGCTCCTCAGAAGGAAGAGCCCGTTGAAGAGCCTGCACCTGAAGCAGCTGAAGCTGCCGAAGAGACAGCAGCACCTGCAGATGCTGAATGATATCGGATGCATGAATGTATAAATAAAGTAATTTGATCTATACATATTAATTTGCAACACATATGAATATAAAGGACTCGTGAAGTTTTCACGAGTTCTTTTCTTATTTGTGAAGTATATGCAGAGAAAATTTCAAAAAATTATAAATCATGTTGTTTTTTTATTTTTATAATGATATCATAAGTTTGTGGTTAATATTTTGATAAAAGAGAGGTATTTATAAGATGGCTGATGATTATGAGAGCTTCAAAAAACAGATACTTACACTTACCAAGATCGATCTGAACGCTTATAAGGAAGGACAGATGAAGCGTCGTATCGATACTCTTATCTCAAAGCAGAAATGCAAGGGTTATAATGAATATGTTGCATTGATAAAATCAGACCACGACAAGTTCGAGGAATTTGTCAATTATCTTACGATCAATGTTTCCGAATTCTGGCGTAATCCCGAGCAGTGGAAGATCCTTGAGGATAAGGTCATTAAGGATCTTGTCAAGAATCCTACGATAAAGATATGGAGCGCTGCGTGCTCGACAGGCGATGAACCCTATTCGCTCGTTATGCTGCTCGCAAAATATCTTCCTTTGAACAGGATCAAGATAATTGCCACCGATATAGACAAACAGGTGCTTGAGAAGGCTCAGGCCGGATTATACAATGAAAAGAGTCTTAAAGGACTTCCCGATGAATTTAAGAAAAAGTATTTTGAAAAAGTCGGTGATATGAACTGCAAGATAAAGGATGAGATCAAAAGATGCGTGGATTTCAAGATCCATAACCTTCTTCTTGATCCGTATCCTTCGATGTGCGATCTTATCGTCTGCAGGAATGTCCTGATCTATTTTACCGAGGAAGCGAAGGATCAGATATATGTAAAATTCTTTAATGCCCTTAAACCAAACGGCATACTGTTCCTCGGAAGCACAGAGCAGATCATTTCACCTGCGAAGATCGGATTTTCCACTATTTCATCCTTCTTTTACAAGAAAGGCTGAGAACTTAATAATTAATGTTGATTTTTTCTTTCTGTTGTTTTATCATCTAATATGTTGCAGAACAGTGGAACGTATTTAGGAAGGATTTTCGGATGGACAGGCAGGTAAGAGTTGCCATTGATGCAATGGGCGGTGACAATGCACCCGGCGAGCTTGTAAAAGGCACGGTAGAGGCTGTCAATGAATGCGATGCCCTTAAGTGTTATTTGGTCGGTGAAAGAAAAGCTATTGAAGCTGAGCTTTCAAAATACACATATAATAAGGATTCCATAGAGATCAGAGAGGCTTCGGAGAATATTTCGTGTGACGAACCTCCTGTTATGGCTATAAGACGGAAAAAGGATTCTTCGATCGTAGTCGGACTGAATATGATCAAGAATCAGGAAGCGGAGTCCTTTATTTCCGCAGGAAGCACAGGTGCCGTTTTAGTCGGTGCGCAGCTGCTTGCCGGACGTATAAAGGGGATCGAGAGAACCCCGCTGGCTCCTCTGATACCGACGATCAACGGATGTGCGTTGCTGGTGGACTGCGGTGCCAATGTTGATTCAAGACCTTCTCATCTTTTGCAGTATGCAAGGATGGGATCGATCTATATGGAGAACGTGGTCGGTATAAAGAATCCGAGGGTTGCGATCGTCAATATCGGAACCGAGGAAGCCAAGGGCAATGCGCTTGTGAAAGAGACTTATCCGCTCTTAAGCAGCTGTTCTTCCATCAATTTTGTCGGCAATATAGAAAGCAGACAGATACCTTTTGGGGACGCTGATGTTATCGTGTGTGACGCATTCGTCGGCAATGTGATCCTTAAAATGTATGAAGGCGTAGCAGGAGCACTTTTACAGAAGATCAAGGAAGCAATGACTTCTACTCCGATCTCTACTCTAGGCGCCGCTCTAGTCAAGAAGCCCCTTAAGAAGACCCTGAAAGGTTTCAGTATGGAGGAATACGGCGGGGCGCCGATGCTCGGACTTAACGGGCTTGTTATGAAAACTCATGGTAATTCCAAAAGTATTGAGATAAAGAATTCGATACTGCAGGCTGTTAAATTTACCGAAGCAGATATAAGTGAAAAGATCAGACGTAACATTCTTGAATGATGAAGGAGGAAATAGAGATGGAATATGAGAAGCTTCAGAAAATTATAAGTGTTGTTCTTGGGATCGAACCCGAGCAGGTTACGATGGATGATGATTTTATCGACGATCTTGGTGCCGATTCGCTTGATGTTTATCAGATAATCATTTCGATCGAGGATGAATTTGATATCCAGATCAATGAAGAAGATGCCATGAAAGTCAAAAAGGTATCCGATGCAGTCGAAATGATTAAGAACGCAATTAATTAAAGCTGATATGCTTGCGGTAACCTGTCGCAAGCATATATTTTTGTGTGTTGGGATATATCTTAACTTAATATATTTATCGATATGGGAGACTGCACGAAGATCAGCCACACAGGAGGCTCACAGCCGGGTGGGAGTGGTTTTCGGAAAGTCTCATGAGGGGAGTTTATCGGATGAATCTGAAAGAAAGTGCGGCTATGGACATTCAGGATATTATAGGGTATCATTTTCATGATACTTCTCTGCTTGTTGAAGCACTTTCACATACATCTTATACCAACGAACGTAAGATCAATAAGATAAAGAGCTACCAGAGACTCGAATTTCTCGGGGATGCCGTACTTGAACTCGTGACGAGCCGATATCTGTTTGAAAGATTTCCGGATTATTCGGAAGGTGAACTAACCAAGACAAGAGCATCAATAGTATGCGAGGAAGCGTTAGCAGCCTGTGCCGGTGCTATTGATCTTGGAAAGTATATACTGCTTGGCGTCGGAGAGTCCATGAATCACGGGGAGAGGAAACCCTCGATACTGTGCGATGTAATGGAAGCGATTATCGGAGCGATCTTTATTGATGACGGATATGAAAGCGCATCTGCTTTCATAGATAAATACATACTCAGCCGGGGAGTAAGTACTGAAAAAGACATGAAAACCGCCCTGCAGGAAGCGGTCCAGGCGGTATCACACGACAAACGGATAGTGTATGAAGTAATAAATTCCACGGGACCGGAACATCTGCGTAACTATGAGGTAAAAGTGCTGATCGGCGGGGAGGAATTCGGACGGGGCATCGGAAATTCCAAAAAAGAAGCCGAGATGAAGGCTGCTGCCGAAGCTTTAAATAAACTGGGTTAATATCATCTGTTTAAGGGATGACAGATAATATAAAAAGATCAAAAAGGTGAAACATGTATTTAAAAAGTATTGAAATTCAGGGTTTTAAGTCATTTGCTCATAAAATTGTCCTTGAATTCCATGACGGAATAACCGGCATCGTCGGGCCGAACGGAAGCGGTAAATCCAATATCGCCGATGCGGTAAGATGGGTTCTTGGCGAACAGAGCGCCAAACAACTGCGCGGTGCCAATATGCAGGATGTTATCTTCTCCGGTTCAGAAGTAAGAAAGCCCATGGGAAGTGCATTTGTTGAAATAACATTCGATAATTCGGATCATAAGCTTGCGATTGCATATGATGAGGTCAGTGTTGCCAGAAGAGTCTACAGATCCGGAGAAAGCGAATATCTTATAAACGGTGTTGCGTGCAGGCTCAAGGATGTCCAGGAGCTTTTTATGGATACCGGTATCGGTAAAGAAGGCTATTCGATCATCGGACAGGGACAGATTGACAAGATCCTATCAACAAAACCCGAAGACCGCAGAGAGCTCTTTGACGAAGCCGCAGGCATCGTGAAATTTAAAAAGCGCAAAGCTATCGCGGAAAAGAATCTTGCGGAGGCAACAGACAACTTAAGCCGTATAACTGATATAATCAGCGAGATAGAAAAGCAGATAGGACCTCTTGAAAAGCAGTCGGAGACAGCAAGAGAGTATCTTCGTCTCAAGGAGATCCTTAAAAAGCTCGAACTGAATCATTTTCTATGCGAGTATGACAAGGCGGAGACACAAAGAGTATCTCTTGAAGAAAAATGCCGCATAGCACAGGATAATCTTGAAGAGACCAAGCAGGCCAATAAGGATGCAGAATCAAAATACAAAGAACTTGAAGATCAGATCGAGGACTGCAATAAAGCGCTTGAGGAAGGCAGGAACTCCAAAGCCGAGCTTCTTGTAAGGATTGAAAAGCAGGAAGGCGAGATAAAGGTATACGAACAGCAGCTTCTTGCGATCACCCAGAATTCCGAGCGAATAACAGAGCGTGTCGCAGCCATCATGGACGAGATAAAGCTGCGTGAAAAGGAACGTTCGGAATTTGAAAAACAGAAGAAGAGCTTTGACGAAAAGCTTGAAGACGGTACAAAAAGCACCGATCACGCAGAGAAAAAATATAATCAGCTGAAAGAAAAGATCGAAGCTCTTAATAAACAGATCGAGGATGACAATGCGTCGATCATCAGTCTGATGAATGACGACAGTGCGGCAAAATCCGAACTGCAGCGCTGCAACACCCTTCTTGAACAGATAAATGTCAGAAGGAGCGAGCTTGCCGCAAGGCTTCTTGCCAACCGTTCAGAAAGGACCAGAGGGGAAGAAGCTGTTCTGGAACTGAAAAAAGAATACGAAGATATAAATTTAAAGTTTGATTCACAGAAAGAAAAAGAAGAGGCATTAAAACTCGAAACAGCCGGATTTAACGAAGAGATCAGAAAGCTTGCCGACCTGTTTGAAGGCATGCGTGAAAAATATCTTTCCGAAAAATCCAAAGCAGAGTCGCTTCGTGACATTTCCGAGCGATATGAGGGATACGGTCAGACTGTCCGTAAGATCATGGAAGTTAAAGCCGATTTTCCCGGAATAGACGGTGTAGTCGCTGAACTGATAAGGACACAGAAAAAATATGAAACAGCTGTGGAAACAGCCCTCGGGGCTTCGATATCACATATTGTAACCGAGGATGAGGCAACAGCGAAATCCGTTATCGAGCATTTAAAAAAGAACAAACTCGGTCGTGCGACATTTCTGCCCATTACGAGCGTCGGCAACAGGAAGAATGATGTCGATACTGCTGTTTTCAAGGAAAAGGGTGTTATTTCCGCAGCCAATGAACTGGTAAACTGTGATAAAAAATATCAGGGTGTGATCGATCATCTGCTCAAGGCATTCATTGTTGTTGACAATATCGACAATGCTCTTGCACTGGCCAGAAAATATTCATACTCCTTAAGGATCGTGACACTGGAGGGTGAACAGCTCGCCCCCGGAGGCTCGATCGCAGGAGGAAGTTTTAAAAACAATTCAAATCTGCTGGGCAGGGGAAGAGAACTCGAAGAACTCGAAAAAAGCGTATCTTCCCTGCGCTCGGAGCTTGAAAAGATCAAGAAGCAAAGAGACAGTC
>JAILIQ010000021.1 GCA_024695205.1 Lachnospiraceae bacterium | reverse complement strand
TGACGGAATTCTCTGCCACATCAAGGATATTCAGCGAAATCTCGGGCATCATAGGCGCTTACCTCTTATTCGTATTTATCAAGGATTTCTTTTACCTTATCAGGTGTAAGACGACCGTAAACATCATCATTGATCATCATAACAGGTGCAAGTCCGCACGCGCCTACACAGCGGCATGCGTCAAGCGAGAACTTCATATCCGGCGTACACTGGCCGCCTTCGATGCCGAGCAGTTCCTGGATCTTGGCGTAAACATCGCCGGAGCCCTTTACATAGCAGGCTGTACCGAGACAGACCGAAATCTTGTACTTTCCCTTCGGATAAAGGGAGAACTGTGAGTAGAAAGTTACAACACCGTAGACTTCTTCGATCGGGATGTTTAACTCTTCGGAGATGATCTTCTGTACCTCGTAAGGAAGGTATCCGTAAATCTCCTGTGCCTGCTGAAGGATGGGCATCAATGCGCCTCTCTGGTCTTTCAGCCTGGCGATCACGTCTTTGAGCTTGGCTTCCTGCTCAGGCGTGCCGTTGAACGGGATATTCTTCAAAGAACCCATTGCAAAACCTCCTTGATAATAGTATAAATACGCATTTACGCGCAGCGGACAAATTCAGGGCGCAATACGCCCGCAGACTGTCCGCAATCCGTTAAATTATACCACCGTCCGAAGATAAAATCAATAGGCGCAGACAGGGATTTTTGATTTGACCGGCATATGATTCTATGATACAATTTTATTGGTTGCATCTGTTTTTAAGATGCATATTTATGACTTTTTTCAACAATCTTTTTTTAACTTAAAACTCACATTTTCACTGAAGAAAGGAAGACTTCTATGACTATTGGTGATGTAAAAGAAATCCTCCATGCCAGATTCATCTGCGGGGAGGACCAGAAGGACCGTGAGATCCATTCTGCCTGCGGCTCGGACATGATGAGCGACGTACTTGCCTTTGTAAAGGATCAGGCCGTTCTGCTCACGGGTCTGTGCAATCCCCAGGTCATCCGTACCGCTGAGATGATCGATCTGTACTGTATTGTTTTCATCCGGGGCAAGAAGCCTACCCAGGAGATGATCGACATGGCCGAAGACAGGGACATTGCTATCCTGTGTACCGACCACCGCATGTTCAATGCCTGCGGAATGCTCTACGATAACGGTCTGCGCGGAGGTGTTCCGTATTGAGTGAAAGTTTAAATCTAAATTATACTATTACAAATGAAGATTTTACGCGTGCCGGAGAGGCTTCCGGAGATGTTAAATCTAAACTTAAGATGATGGGCGTGCCTCCGGAAGTCGTCCGGAAGGTTTCCATCGCAATGTACGAGGGCGAGATCAA
Organism: Lachnospiraceae bacterium; assembly: GCA_024695205.1. Classification (GTDB taxonomy): domain Bacteria; phylum Bacillota; class Clostridia; order Lachnospirales; family Lachnospiraceae; genus RUG11977. Next base: position 4,545 of record JAILIQ010000021.1, on the reverse strand, counting down.
CATGGTCATCCATGCCGGCGGCGGCACGATCGATGTGATCATCACCACCGACGATATCACGATGATCCTGAAGGATAACGGCCCCGGGATCGCCGATATCGATCTTGCGATGCAGGCCGGTTACTCGACCGCTTCGGAAAATGTCCGTGCCCTCGGTTTCGGCGCCGGAATGGGTCTGCCCAACATGAAAAAATATTCAGACGAGATGACTATAGATACGCAGCTCGGCATCGGCACCACAGTTACCATGAAGGTTTATTTTAAGCCCCGGACCGATGCTCAGCCTTCCGCTTGAAAAGGCTGTTTTCTCAGAAAAAGAATATCCCCTTACGAAAGGGGCATTTGCGTATCCATGTTATCTTCAGGAGGATCAACATGTCAGAATTCTTTACATCGGTACATTTGGACGAGTCCAAATGCAAAGGTTGTATCAACTGCATAAAACGCTGTCCCACGGAGGCGATCCGTGTAAGGAATGGCAAGGCGGTTATTACGACCAAGTACTGTATCGACTGCGGTGAATGTATACGGCAGTGTAAGAACCATGCCAAGCTTCCGACCCACGACAGTATGGATGAGATAAAGAATTACAAGTATACTGTTGCCCTTCCCGCTCCTTCGCTGTATGCCCAGGTCAACAATCTCGACGATATCGACATAGTACTTACGGCGTTAAAGGATATGGGCTTCGATGATGTTTTCGAAGTAAGCCATGCCGCAGAGATCGTTTCTGCGCTCTCGCGCAAATATATTCCCGCACACAAGGAGGACTGGCCCATCATCAGCACAGCCTGTCCTTCCGTTACGAGACTGATCAGGGTCCGTTTTCCGAATCTTATCGACCATCTGCTCCCGATCAAGCCTCCCATGGAGATCGCCGCAGAAATGGCCCGCAAACGCGCTATCGATAAGACCGGACTTCCTTCAAAGGACATCGGTATTTTCTTCCTTTCCCCCTGTCCCGCCAAGGTAACTTCGGTCAAATCTCCTTTAGGCTATAAACACAGCGATGTGGACTGCGTTCTCTCGATCAAGGATATTTACCCGAAGCTCATTGCCTCGATGAAGACTGTTGTCGAAGAGGACCGCATCGAGGAACTTTCCGAGACCGGCAACATCGGTATCAGCTGGGGTTCTTCGGGCGGTGAGGCCGGAGGACTATTGACAGATTCATATCTTGCGGCGGACGGGATCGAAAACGTTCTTAAAGTCCTTGAAGATCTTGAAGACCAGAAATTTGCCAACACGCTTTCATTTATTGAACTGAACGCCTGTCACGGCGGCTGTGTCGGAGGTGTCCTTGCGGTCGAGAATCCTTTCCTTGCCAAGGTCAAGTTAAAGAGTCTGCGCAAATACATTCCGATAGCCAGGACCCACGACGCTCCTCCGGACATTCATCCCGACTGGGAAGCTCCGGTACAGTATGAGCCTGTATTTACACTCGGTGACAGCATGATACAGAGCCTTGTCCTCATGAAGAAGGTGGACGAGCTGACAGAAAGCTTTCCGGGTCTTGACTGCGGTTCCTGCGGAGCTCCTACCTGCCGTGCCCTTGCCGAGGACATCGTCAGAGGCAATGCCAGCGAGAAAGACTGCATACACATTTTCAAACAGTATATACACAAGCTTTCCGATGAATTCCAGAATCTGCAGTAGCCAATACATCTTTTATCCGGAGGATACCTATGACAGTAAGAGAATTAGTTGAAGCCAATATCTTTACCCCGCTCAACATAGCGGATGATACACGCGAGATCACCGGAGTTTTCTGCTGTGATCTGCTCAGTGTCGCCATGAGCAAGGCTCCCGCCGGCGGCTGCTGGGTCACGGTCATGGGCAATATCAATACTCTTGCTGTTGCCTCGCTCACAGACTGCGCCTGTGTCATCCTTGCCGAAGGAACACTGCTTGACGACAGCGTTATCGAAAAGGCAAAAGCACAGGATATCACATTACTGAAGACCGACCTTCCGATCTTCGAGGCCGGATTGATGGTGCATGAAAGGCTGGGACGTTAGGAAGGAGAGGCTATGTTTTCTGTCAGTTACGACCTGCACATTCATACCTGTCTCTCGCCCTGCGGAGATGATATGAGTACTCCGGCCAATGTTGTCGGAACCGCCGCACTGAAGGGGCTTGATGTTATCGCGATCACGGATCATAACAGTGCACTTAACTGTCCTGCCGCGATGCGCTGCGGCGAAGCCTACGGTGTGATTGTGATCCCCGGTGTCGAACTGACCACCGAAGAGGAAGTCCATGTAGTATGTCTTTTCCCCACTCTTGATAAAGCCCTCGGTTTCAGCGAATATGCTTATGCCCATCTGCAGCCTGTCAAAAACAATCCTGCGATCTTCGGCCACCAGCAGGTGGTCGATGAGGACGACAATATCCTTCGCGAGATCGACAACCTTCTCATCAACGCAACCGATATAGGCTTCTCGGATGTCCCGAAAGCCATCGCTCCTTTCGACGGTCTTATGATCCCCGCACATGTCGACAAGGATACGACCAGCCTGTTCTCCAATCTGGGCTTTGTACCGCCCGACAGCACCTTTACATGCTTTGAATGCAAGAATATGAAAAACTTACACGCGTTGCGTATGCAACACGAGTATCTTAGAGATTGCCGTGTGATAACTGATTCCGATGCGCATTATATCGACCACATTAACGATCCGGTCAATTTTCTTGACGTTAAGGAGAAAAGTATTGCCGGAGTGCTGGACCTGCTGTCTCATAAATTCTAAAAAAAAAGCATTATCATTTGAAATGATAATGCTTTTTTGTTTCTTAACTTTTTTCACACACTTACATCAAAGTTACCGCCAACCGCGGGATTGACCGAAAGTTCCATCGAACTGCGCATCATCTGGAGCAGTGCCTGACCGCCCTGATCGGTAACATCAAGTGTCTTCTTGAGCATTGCGGTGGAAACGTCGTTGGAAACCTTCGCCGCTGACATTGCAACCGACATTGCCGGAATACTTTCAGGACTCATCTCGGAAATATTCATAAGCTCGCCTCCCCCTTTGCTCTTTATAATTTGTGAAGTCAGGTCTTGTATTCACAAATCGTAACTTCACCTTCATGAATATTATATCACCCGTTCTCGCTTTTGTCAAGAACAAACCATCTCAGTAAGCGACCACTTTTACAAAATCACATACCGCGGCTGAATCAGCCTCGGGCGTTCCCGAGAAGGCGATCGTTACGACATCGTATTCCGCTCCGTTGGCTGTAATGTGCTCTGCGCCGGCAACAACGCTCCCGGGCAGCTCGATCTCGAACGGATAATACTGATCGGTCCCTCTGTAAGCCAGGTTGTCATTATACAGATCGGTTCCGTCGGCGGATATCCTGAGCGGTTTTCTGTTGTCACACAGCCTCAGCATCATCCTGATACGGTTTTTCCTGGATCTGTCAACAGCCATCCTGTATGAAAATGCGCCTCCGGCCTTTGCGATCCTGTATGTTGCTCCGCTCGTAACACTTTCTGTGTCCTTTTCAAGCATTGCGTGCAGCTCGTCATTTTCATACTGGCCGTAACCCGGCATTACGGTATCCACATCCTCCGTGTTGCCGAATCTTCCCTCAGCCGCCGCTTCACGTGCTTCGTCCCCGGTCAGATAATAGAAATATATTCCGTATCTGTCCCTGTACCTCAGGAAATGCGCCGAAAAACGCAGTTTCGACCCGGCTGGAATAACCGTAACGCTTGCGCCTTCCCCTTCAGGCTGCTCAACGGTAACGTACTTTTCGGGATCTTTGGCAAAATCCCCGGCATTTACGCCATCAGGCAGCACAATGACCTCACTTGCTGCGATCTTACGAGCAGGTACCGTAACATCAACGCCTGTGATCGTAGTACTCATATTTTCACGGCCAAGATCGGCACTTAATACCAGCGGTCCGTATTTGAGGCCGAATACACGCTCATCATCCGGCAGACCTGCCGCTTTAAGCTTCATGGGCAGCTCAAATTCGATCACATCACCGTCTGCAAATTCACCCTCGACCACTGCCCAGTCGCGGCCCGGAATGACCGTTGCACTGCCGCTCTCCGTTCCGTTCAGCCTGAATACGACTTTTTCCGGCTCATCGACCCAGTCGGGCATCTTAAAAATCAGCTTCAGCCTGTCGGTTTTCTTGGCCCCGTCAAGCGTAGTAAGCTTCACACAGGTCTTTTTGCCGAAAGGCAATGCTGTTTTGATCTCAAGCTTCAGATCATGCTCAGTTGAATTCAGTACGGAATCAAAATACATATTTACGAAAATATCCGAACCCCTGTAAAAATACAGGCTGTCGTTAAGCTTCGTAAAATTCTCCATTCCCGAACCCGTGCAGCACCAGAACTTCGTAAAAGGCTCTCCGTAGGTCTTGAAATACCCGGTCGCCATCGGCTGGAAATACGTAGTCATACCGGTTTCGGGGTTCTGGGACGAGAGGATCGAGTTATAAAATGTATTTTCATAATAATCAAGGTATTTCTTCTCACCCGTTATCATAAATAAGCCCCTTGAGAGCTTCAGCATGTTGTAAACA
>JAILIQ010000002.1 GCA_024695205.1 Lachnospiraceae bacterium | reverse complement strand
GTCAACTCTCTTTTCGAAGCCGCCGCACAGATATAACGACAGGGTTTTGATGCCTCCGTATCTGAACTGTTCAAAGAAACCTTCCGGATAGATCGAAAGTACCTCCTCGATCACATCCATCTGCTCCAGGATCATATCATAATTGGTATACAGCTTCAGGTCATATGAGAAATCACTTGCAAAAACTTCGGTCCCGAGGTAGATATAAAAGCCGAATTTCTCCTCAAGCTCCCTGCGCCTTTGCTCAACCTTTTCGGGAATATCGGTAAACCGCCTGAAAACTTCAAAATAAGTCCTTACGGTATCGGTTGCATACTCCCACGCCATAAGCCTGGTATTGCCGTCATCGTCGCAATACTGCGAATAATACAGCCCCATATCCGGATCAGTCGTATAATAGACCGACTTGTATCCGATATTACCCAGTGCGTAATTCGAGACCATCTCGCCGGTTATCATCGAGTAACAGTATTTTTCATAAATACTCTCGTAATTTATTCCTGAGTAATATGAATCGGTAAGGATCATATTACGCTCCCAGTCGATCATCACATCCGATGTCTCATTGACATTCTGTATCTTCAGACTGCAGACCGGTTCCGCGGATGCAGGCACTTCTTCTCCGGTTTCGGGATCCGTCCTCGTCTCTCCGGGGAACAGATCATCCTTTGAGCATTCGAATATCTGTATGGAATTCGGTATGCCTGACTGTATCCTTACGGCTCTTGTAATATCGGGCGAGTAGATATATCTGACGCCGGAGTCTGTTTTTCCGAGAAGCTCGCCTGTCCGGGCGTCTAAATAAAGCTGGCAGTTGCTGTAGTAATCTTCGCCTTCGGGATAAGCGTTTATGACAAAGATATCGCTGTAAGGCTCTTCCCTGAAGTAGATACCTGTGTAGCCCTCGGCAAATGTTCCTTCTTTTTCGGCATTTGCTTCGATATCATAACATCTTAATCTTTCCTCATCATCAACATACCAGATATAGCGTGAATCGGCCGATACGGTGAAATTGCCGTGAGTGGTGATCTCGATCGCCTTCTGAAGCCTGAGCTTATTGTCATAGAGCATCACCACATTCCCGTCATACTGATATAACAGGAAATTACCGTTCTTCAGAGGATGTACGGATGTATCGAAAAAGCTCCAGCCCTGCAGGTCAAGCTCTATCACATCCCATGTGACAGGATCGACCGATCTTAAATGCAGCGGTTCGTCGTCATAATCCCAGACAGGAGGATCTCCGGGCTCATCCCAATATTCATCATCCGGATCCGTTTCATCATCTCCGGGCTCCTGTTCGGCATAAACTTCAGACCCCGTATTTTCTCCGGACAGTTCCACGGATCCCTGTATCCCGGACGTATCCGCATATACTGAGCTGTCATCGGAAATACTTCCGAATCCGAACCCCTCATCCTCCCCGTCTTCACTTATGGGTTTGTTCGTAAATATCAGTCTTCCGCCCGCGTAATTCACATCGGAATATGCCAGACCGGTAAATGCGGCGGCTTTTAAGTACACGCCGTCGTCATCGGTCTTATCAAAGACATCGGTAACCGTCAGTACCGGTGTGGGTGTAGGCAGAGGTGTGGGCGTAGGCGTAGGTGTGGCCGTAGGTGCGGGAGTTGGCGAAGGTGAAGGCGTCGGTGTCGCAATATCCACCGGCGTCGGCGTTGCTTTGGGATCATTCCCGCCTTTTGTACACCCGGTTATAAATACCGACAGGATCAGCACTGCAAGACACAGTATCATATATCCGCGGCTGTGCGGGCTGACGTTCTTTCCCTCTGTTTTTGCCTTAAATCTGCTGTTTCCCATTACTTGCATCCCCCGTCACAAAAATGATATCAGCCGATGACATGGCCTTTCGTTTTCATTACTTCGATAACGGAATCCACTTCCTTCTCGCATTCTTCAAGTGTTCCCGCTTCAACCATCACACGGATGACAGGCTCTGTTCCCGATTCGCGTACAAGGATACGTCCGCCGTCTCCGAGTCTCTCTCCGGAAGCCGAGATCGCCTTCTTAACATCCGCGTCGCCAAGTGTCGCTGCCTTATCGCCGACACGCACATTCTTCAGCACCTGAGGATATATCCTCATGGGGCTTGCAAGATCGGACAGCTTCATCTTCTTCTCAAGCATTACTTCCATGAGCTTCAGGGAGGTGAGCACACCGTCGCCTGTTACCGCATGTTTTCTGAAAATGATATGTCCGGAATTCTCACCGCCGATCGAGAAATCATTGGCAGCCATGCATTCGCTGACATACTTGTCACCGACTTTGGTTTTCTCATAACCTATCCCGAGCTTGTCAAGCGCTTTATACAGACCGATATTCGACATAATGGTCGTAACAACGGTATTCCCGTTCAGTTCGCCTCTTTCCTTCATGTATGCCGCGCAGATGTACATGATCTGATCACCGTCGATCACATTGCCCTTTTCATCGACCGCAAGGCATCTGTCGGCATCGCCGTCGTAGGCAAATCCCACATCCAGCCCATTTTCAACGACAAATTTCTGCAGTCCTTCGATATGGGTCGAACCGCAGCCGGTATTGATGTTGGTGCCGTCAGGTTCATTCGAGATAACGTATGTTTTGGCACCGAGCGCGTCAAATACGCCCTTGGCGACTGTAGTGGCAGAACCGTTCGCAAGGTCGAGGCCCACCCTCTTGTCCTTAAAGCTTCTGGTCGCAAGCGAGATCAGATGTCCGATATAGCGGTTACGTCCGCTTGCATAGTCAACGGTCCTTCCTATGTTCTCCCCGGTTGCAAACGGGATATCCGGACCCATTCCGTCAATATAGTTTTCGATCAGATCCTCAACACTTGCCTCCATCTTGTTTCCGGCGGAGTTGATGAGCTTGATGCCGTTGTCGTAAAAAGGATTATGACTTGCTGAGATCATGATGCCGCAGTCAAAGTCATCGCTTCTTACCAGATATGAAACGCTCGGAGTTGTCGTAACATGAAGCAGATAAGCATCCGCTCCCGCTGCTGTAAGTCCCGCTACCAGCGAATATTCAAACATATAGCTTGAACGGCGTGTATCCTTGCCGATAACGACCTTCGCTTTCTTTCCGGCATGTGCGCCGAAATACCAGCCTGTATACAGACCGACCTTAAACGCGTGCTCCACGGTAAGCTTGACATTGGCTTCCCCTCTGAAACCATCGGTTCCGAAATACTTTCCCATCTTTCTTTCCTCCCAAAATATCTTTATTTTCGCAATTTAATTAATGTTTTAAACTTATAACCCGTATCCTGCATTCAGCCGGCCAGCTTAAAATACGCAAATATCGCCGCCGCAACATGCAGTATCAGGATCAGCGGCATACCGACAACGAAATACCAGTGTTTCGTCTTATGTCTGAACGCATACATTCCTGCCAGAGTCCCGATGCTTCCGCCTAAGAAGCTCACAAGGAACAGTGTGCTCTCCCTGATCCTCCATGCGTTATCCTTTGCTTTTTTCTTGTCGGCTCCCATTACGGCGAAGCCGGCGATATTCATTATCACAAGATATACGATCAAAATATATTTCAGCATAATATCACTTATTCCTTTTTTAACCTGCATTACGAGTTCATCCGCCGGTCTGCCCGGTTTTCGGCCCGCATGCGGTTTATCTGTGCAGATTGGCCTCTGTCTTTGCGGCCTGATCGGGACCGACCAGCGCTCTTGCTATCGCAAGTCCGAAATCTATCGCGGTTCCCATCGAACGCCCCGTGATCACGGTTCCGGTCACCTTTACAGGCTCATTTACATAGATCGCATCCCCGAGTCTGTCTTCAAATCCCGGAAAACATGTCACTTCCAGACCGTCGATCACACCGGATGACGCAAGGACTGTGGGCGCCGCACATATAGCGCATACCAGTTTCCCTTCGTCATAGTAATATTTTATCATTTCCTTAACAGCTTCCGATCTGCCAAGATTCTCGGTTCCGAGTTTTCCGCCCGGCAGGATCACCGCATCGGCATCCGAAAACGAAGCCGGGTCAAATGAATCCGGCTTTTCAAATGTCCGGTCGGTCATGATCCTGATCCCGTGTGAGCCTTTAACGATCTCACTGCCGTATACGCCAGTCAGCACCGTTTCCACGCCCGCACGCATCAGAACATCAGCCGTAGCAAGCGCCTCGACCTCCTCAACACCGTCTGCCAATAAAATATAAGCCTTGCTCATTTACCTTCTCCTCCTGTGTTAAAGAATATTTTCACACACATTACCAATATATTATGGTATCATAACCGGCTGAACAATACAAGAAAAGATTGCCCTTGACATACAAGCAGGCTTGTGCCAGGGGCGTTCGCTTATCGAACAAAAAGGACTGCCGCGGTGCGGCAGTCCCATATTTTTATGTATGATCATTACTTTGTAACGCTTGTCAGATGCCAGATATCGTCAACATATTCCTCGATGGTACGATCCGATGAGAACTTGCCGACCTTGGCGGTATTGAGCATTGCCATGCGGGCCCACTTTTTCTCATCCCTGTACAGCTCTTCGATCCTCTTCTGCGCATCGGCATAAGAACGGAAATCCTTCAGGATAAAGAACTGATCGGCTCTGTCATATCCGTTGCTCTCAAGCAGTGAATTATAAAGCTCCCTGAACAGCTCGGTATTCTGAGGCGAATAGAATCCGTTGATCATCTGGATCATAACGTGCTGGATATCAAGATCGGTATTGTAGATCTCCTTCGGATTGTATCCGCCGTTATTCTCGTAATTGATGACTTCATCGGCCGAAAGACCGAATATTACCATATTCTCTTTTCCGACTTCTTCAGCCATCTCAACGTTCGCACCGTCCATTGTTCCGATCGTTATTGCACCGTTAAGCATGAACTTCATGTTACCGGTACCCGAAGCTTCCTTACTTGCGGTAGATATCTGCTCGGAAACATCAGCGGCCGCAAAGATGATCTCAGCGTTCGATACCCTGTAATTCTCGATGAATATGACCTTGAGCTTACCCTTGATATGCGGATCGTTGTTGACTACATCACCAACGCTGCTGATCAGCTTGATGATAGCCTTGGCGCGGCGGTAGCCGGCAGAAGCCTTCGCTCCGAAAATGAAGGTACGGGGCACGAAATCCATATCGGGATTGGCCTTCAGCTGATTGTACAGATACATGACATGCATGATATTTAAGAGCTGCCTCTTGTACTCATGCAGACGTTTTACCTGAACGTCGAAAATGCTGTGAGGATCAACATCGACACCGTTATGCTCCTTGATATACTGGGCAAGTCTCAGTTTGTTCTGATACTTGATGTTCATGAATTCGTGCTGATATTTCTCATCATCGACGAACATGCTGAGCTTGTCGATCTGCTTAAGGTCGGTGATCCATCCGTCGCCGAATTTGCTCGTGATCCAGTCCGCAAGCAGAGGATTGCCGTGGAGCAGGAAACGACGCTGTGTGATACCGTTGGTCTTATTGTTGAATTTGTCGGGGAAATACTGGGCAAATTCCTTAAGGCTCTGGTTCTTGAGGATCTCTGTATGAAGCCTTGCAACACCGTTTACGGAGAAACCGCCTACGATCGCAAGATTGGCCATACATACCTGACCGTCGTATACGATCGCCATCTTCTCGATCATCTTGTAATCGCCGGGATAGGTCAGCTGGATCTCATGAATGAATCTGCGGTTGATCTCCTCAACGATCTGGTAGATTCTCGGAAGAAGCCTTGAGAACAGCTCAAGAGGCCATTTTTCAAGAGCTTCGGCCATGATCGTATGGTTGGTGTAGGCAACGGTCTTGGTCGTGATATACCAGGCTTCATCCCACGAAAGGAAATAATCATCCATCAGTACGCGCATCAGCTCGGCAACAGTTACCGACGGATGCGTATCGTTCATCTGGAAGCATACCTTCTCATAGAGCTTATGAATGTCGTCATGCTTTTCCATATACTGGGCAACAGCGAGCTGTACACTTGCCGAAACAAAGAAGTACTGCTGCTTAAGTCTTAATTCCTTGCCCGAATAATGGTTATCGTTGGGATAGAGGACTTCACAGATGGTCTTTGCAAGATTTTCCTGCTCAACCGCCTTGTGATAATCACCCTTGTCAAAGGAATCGAGCTGGAAGCTGTTAACAGCCTCGGCATCCCAGATCCTCAGTGTATTTACAAAATGATTGTTATAGCCGACTACCGGAAGATCGTAGGGTACGGCAAGAACCGACTGGCAGCCTTCCTGAACGAAGCACTCCCTGCCCTGTTCATTCTTTACCATTCTTACATATCCGCCGAACTTGATCAGTTTGGCGTTATCCTGATCGCGGATCTCGAAAGGATTACCGTATTTGAGCCAGTTATCGGGTTCCTCAACCTGGAAACCGTTTTCGATCTTCTGCTTGAACATACCGTACTTATAACGGATGCCGCAGCCGATAGCAGGATAACCCAGAGTTGCAAGTGAATCAAGGAAACATGCGGCAAGACGGCCAAGACCGCCGTTACCGAGCGCTGCATCAGGCTCCTCATCCTCGATGGTATTAAGATCGAGTCCGTATTCATCAAGTACTTCAGCCACAACCTTGTCAGCTTTCATGTTGATCAGGATGTTTCCGAGAGCACGTCCCATCAGGAATTCCATCGACATATAATAAACAGTCTTGGCATCCTTCTGCTCGACCAGCTTATGTGACTGATACCAGTCATCAACAATGTACTCCTTGATCGCGAAGCTCACGCTCTGGAACATCTGCTGTTTCGTAGCCTCGGCGGGCTCTTTACGATACAGTGTTCTTAAGTATACCTCGATGTTTTTCTTAAGTTCATCCTTGTTGATAGTTGCCATAGAGAAAGTCTCCTTTTTAATGTTTTGTAGACCTTACAAACCTCATTTATACCTCATCAGTCAGCTACGTTAGATCAGCTGAGCTGATCTTAACAGCTTCCCCTAAATGGGAAGCCTTTAGAGTTTCTTTACACCCAGTGTTACGTCCTCTCCGTTTAAGTTCCAGTCTTTAACAGAACCGTTATCGGCTGTTATGCCGTCAGCACTGCCGATCGTGATCTTCTCCGCGAGAACGATCCTCTTGATCATCTCAGCATTCTTCTCAGCGATCGAAGCGATCTTGTCATTGCCGCTCACATACAGTTCGATATGATCCATAACCTCGAATCCGGTTTCCTTACGCATGGTCTGTACTTTGCTTATGATCTCGCGTACGTAGCCTTCCTCGATCAGTTCTTCGGTAAGATTTGTGTCCATAACGACCGTGATGCCATGATCTTCACCTGTTACAAAGCCTTCCTGTTTCTCGGTTTCGATAACAAGATCTTCCTTCGCGATCTTCTCTTCATTCCCGTTGAGAACAACAGTCACAAGATCGGTCTCATTGACTTCCGCCATCGCCTTCGCTCCGTCAAGATCGAGAAGTAGCTGCTTTACGGTATTGATGCTGCCGCCGAAGCGCTTTCCGAGAGTCTTGAAGTTGGGCTTGAAGATATATTTCGCAAATGATGAAACATCATCCTTAAACTCTATGCTCTTGACATTGAGCTCGTCCTCAATGATCTCACGGTAGAATTCGGAAAGCTCCGATGAAGCCTTGACAAACATCTGCGCAAGAGGCTGACGCTGCTTGATATTGGCCTCGTTACGGCACGCACGTCCGATAACTACGATATTGAGGACTTCGTCCATATCCTTTTCAAGCTTTGTATCGATCCTTGACTCATCACATACCGGATAATCGCACAGATGGATGCTCTCGGGCGCCGAAGCGTCAACGCTGCATACAAGATTGCGGTAGATATCCTCGGTCATGAACGGGATCATAGGTGCAGCAGCCTTGGAGATAGTAACAAGAGCAGTATACAGAGTCATGTAAGCATTGATCTTGTCCTGCTCCATGCCCTTGGCCCAGAATCTCTCACGGCAGCGGCGCACATACCAGTTGCTCATCTCATCGACAAATGAGAGCAGGCTCTTCGCCGCCTCGGGTATCTGATAACTGCCAAGGCATTTATCCGTCTCACGAACCGTGGTGTTCAGTCTTGAAAGCAGCCATTTGTCCATTACGGGCAGCTTGTCATAATCAAGGCTGTACTTTGTGGGATCGAAATTATCGATATTGGCATACAATACGAAGAATGCGTATGTGTTCCAAAGTGTTCCCATGAACTTGCGCTGTCCTTCGATAACAACCTTGTCATGGAAACGGTTGGGCAGCCAGGGCGCCGAATTGATATAGAAATACCAGCGGATCGCATCGGCACCGAATTTCTCGAGTGCATCGAACGGATCTACGGCATTGCCCTTGCTCTTGCTCATCTTCTGGCCGTTCTCGTCCTGAACAAGTCCAAGAACAACAACATTCTTGTAAGGAGCTTTATTAAACAGCAGTGTTGATTCCGCCATCAGAGAGTGGAACCAGCCTCTGGTCTGGTCTACCGCTTCGGAAATAAAGTCAGCGGGGAACTGCTGCTCGAACAGTTCTTTATTTTCAAAAGGATAATGATGCTGCGCAAAAGGCATCGCACCCGAATCAAACCAGCAGTCGATAACCTCGGGAACCCTGTGCATCTCCTTGCCGCAATCGGGGCACTTAAATGTAATGCTGTCAATATAGGGTCTGTGAAGCTCAACCTTGGACGCATCGGGATTGCCGCTGCGTTCGGCAAGCTCTGCCCTGCTTCCGATGCACTCCTGATGACCGCATTCGCACTCCCAGATATTTAAAGGAGTACCCCAGTATCTGTTACGTGAGATCGCCCAGTCCTGGATATTTTCAAGCCAGTTGCCGAAACGCCCCTTGCCGATCGACTCAGGGATCCAGTTGACCGTATTGTTGTTGGCCACGAGCTCGTCACGTACCGCAGTCTCACGGATATACCATGATTCTCTTGCATAGTAGATAAGAGGAGTATCGCATCTCCAGCAGTGAGGATACTCGTGCTCAAATTTGGGGGCATCAAATAACAGTCCCTTGTCTTCGAGCATCTGTAAAATGATGGGATCGGCTTTCTTTACAAAAACTCCGGAAAGCTCTTCTCCACAGTATGAAGTCATCTCTCCCTTGTCATCTACAAGCTGTACAAAAGGCAGATCATACTTTCTTCCGACATTTGCATCATCCTCACCGAAAGCCGGTGCGATA
>JAILIQ010000001.1 GCA_024695205.1 Lachnospiraceae bacterium | reverse complement strand
TCAAGCAGGATCTCCGGCTTGTCGCTGAGCAGCTGGCGCATGATCTTGACCATCCCCAAAGGGAGCCGGTCACTGTCCTCGAATCTGTATGCCTGCTCATCGCGAAGATAACTGATCCCGGTTTCATTCTCTGTCAATGTTTTCGAAGCTTCTTCCCGGCTTTTGCCGCCTGCGGCGTTCTCGCCGAATTCCGAGAGCAGATCCATGCTTCTTACATAAAAGCCGCTGCGGGGCTTCGCTTCGATATATCCTTCTTCCTCAAGCATTGCATAGGCATTTTCGACCGTTATGACACTTATCCCGAGATGTTCGGCAAGCGCACGTTTTGACGGCAGCTTCTCCCCGGACTTAAGCTCCCGGTTCCTGATATCCTTTTTTATGCTTTCGTAAATAAATTCGGCTTTCCTGCCGGTAAGTCCGCGTACATTATAGGTCAGCATCAGGCAGCACCTCTGTTGTCAAAATAGCGAGTATCTAATGGTTACAAGTTGCATATTTGCACCTTTTATGCTAAAATATTCATCACTCCACAGCTACGAAAGGACTGTATATGTCAGCTTATTCAATATATTATCTTATTTGTCTGCTGTTATCTGCGGCACTGACCATCGTTTTCGTTATGAGATGGACCCCTCAGATACCGGTACACTACCCGCTTTTGTTCTTGCTGATCCCGCTGACCGAGGTCGGGTATTTCATGTTCTCGTTGTCTACAACGCTCGAAGAGGCACTTCTTGCCAATAAGATGACCTATTTCGGCGGGTGTTTTATCCAGCCGCTGGTCCTCTTTTCGATACTCTCGATCTACAATATCAGTTTCCGGAAGAGCATGCAGGCCTTCTTCTACGCGATCAGCATGATCATGTACGGATTTGTGCTGACGATCGGCTTTAACCAGAGCTTTTACAAGGCAGCCACCCTTGAGATCACTGAAGACGGTGCCGTACTCCTCAACAAAACCTACGGTGTCGTACATGTCCTGTTCTATCTGATCGTTATCCTGTATATGTTCTCGGGCATCCTGATCCTCATCTATGCCAAGCTGTCAAAGAGGAATGATGTTTCAACAAAAACTCTCGGTTATTATGTAACTATTGAAGTGGTCACGGTCTCCTCATTCTTCTTCGGGAGAATGATCACAAAAAAGGTCGAAATGATCGCATTTTCCTATGTCATCACCCAGGCCTTTTTCCTGATGATCATGTCCTATATAAGGCTCTATAACACCGCCGCCAACGCCGCTGCCGTGTATGAGCAGAGGAACAACAACGGCTTTATCACCTTCAGCAAGACCAGACAGTTTATCGGAGCGACTCCGGGCGCGATCAATATCTATCCCGAACTTGCCGATGTGCACGTGGATACCGTCCTTGATACAGCCGGCAATGAGAATTTCGCGACATTTGACAAATGGATCTCACATATCATCCATACCGGTGTTCCGTCGGATTACGAGATCCTTCAGAATGACCATTTTTATTCGGTCAACGTTAATTTCCTCAAGATCAAAAACAAGATCATAGGCTACTGCATCGCTCTCGAAGATATTACGCAGAGTCGCAAGTACGCCCATCTTCTCGAGGATTACAGCCGTAAGCTGAACGAGGAGGTTACCTACAAGACCGAACATATCAAAGAAATGCAGGACAAAATGATATTGTCCTTTGCGGAAATGGTCGAGAACCGCGACTCTTCAACCGGCGGCCACATCAAGCGCACAAGCCGGGCCGTTCAGATACTTGTCTCCAAGATCCGTGACAACAGGAAGGACGCCGATTCCGCATTCTGTTCATATGTCGTAAATGCAGCTCCCATGCACGATCTCGGTAAGATCGCGATACCTGATGCGATCCTCTTAAAGCCCGGTCCGTACGAATCCTGGGAGCATATAATCATGCACAAGCATGCCGAAAAAGGTGCCCAGATCATCCACAGGGCGTTCGAGGATTATGATGACGCCGATTTCAAACGTATAGCCGAGAATATCGCTCATTATCACCATGAACGCTGGGACGGCGGAGGATATCCTTTAGGTCTGTCAAGCACGGATATCCCTCTTGAAGCCCGTATCATGGCCATTGTCGATGTTTATGACGCTCTCGTGACCGAACGTACCTACAGGGAAATCCTCTCCTTTGAGGATGCTTATAACACTATCATGAATGCAATGGGCACCCAGTTCGATCCGAGTCTTGCGAAATACTTTGCCGCCTCCCGTCAGGAGCTGGAAGAATTCTACAAGAACACAGACTGAAACCGAAGTGCCCCATCATATTCTCAATCGTCTTCGCCGATAGCCTCAAGTCCCTTGGCATTGGCAACCTTGACAGCCTTGATGTTCTTTACGAAAAGTGTAAAGATCGCACAGCTTATCGTCAGCATGATCGCGCTGTATACCGGAAGGACTCTCCAGATACGGCTCTTGTAAAATACAAGTCCGAGCAGGATCGGTGTAACTGTCTGTGCCGACATGCTCGCCGCGTAATAGAAGCCTGTAAACCTGCCTATCTTCTTTGATGAACACAGCTCTACGACCATCGGGAACGAGCAGTTGTGAACGAGTGCCATTCCGAAGCCCCTGATAGCTCCGACGGCGTACATGAGCGCCGGGAACGAGAACTCCCCGTTTTCACCGACAACCTTGCCGGTAGGTCCGACCATCGTCATGATAACAAGGCCAAGGAGTGTAATGGCAAGACCGCATGAGATCGTCCATTTACGACCGATCTTATCCGCTATGGAGCCGGCTATCGCAAATCCGATAACGGAAGCGAGACCGCCGACGATTATAAGGATCATCGTTGCACTCGATTTTGAATTCAGATAGTAAATAACATAATTTCCAAGATAGGTACCGAGTGAATTGTCAGCCATGAACCAGAAAAATTCGGCTCCGAGGATCGCCCATAGCATGCGTTTATTGGCTGTTGACATGGGCTTGTCATCATCGACCGGATTCTCGATCGCAGCCATCTTCTCACCCAGCTCCAGTTCTGACCTGATCTCTGCTTCGATCTTGTTTTCCCTGATCGTTACAAACAATACCAGAGCCGATATCACCATCAGTATCGAAGCGATGATGAACGGTATTTCTATGATCCAGAGCTTTCTTGCTTCGTCGGCGACATTGATATAATCCGACAGCTTAAGGAATA
The DNA here is from genome assembly GCA_024695205.1 of Lachnospiraceae bacterium. Lineage (GTDB taxonomy): Bacteria > Bacillota > Clostridia > Lachnospirales > Lachnospiraceae > RUG11977. The sequence continues at coordinate 2,741 of JAILIQ010000001.1, read as the reverse complement.
TTCCGAGTACCGTCGCAAATGCGCCGCCGAAATAACCCATGATGTTGATTATTCCGTTTGCCTTTGCTCTTAAGGGCTTGGGCGTGATATCGGGCATCAGTGCCACCGCGGGATTACGGTACATCATCATGAACATCAGCACGACAGCCATCATGATGACCATGCCCGCAATATTGTTATAATGGAAAAACAGCGGTACAAACGGGAACGCGATAGCCGAAACAACAGTTCCGACCAAAATATAAGGCATTCTCTTACCGATCCTGGTATTGGTCTTATCGGACAGATTACCGAAGATCGGGAGCAGGATCAGCGCCGCGAGATTGTCACACGCCATTATGATGCCGACCAGCCACTGGACATTCAGGATCTTGTCCGGATCGCCGGCTTTAAGCTCCGCCGATGAGATCCCGTACATCCTTCTTGCGAATATGTCCGTAAGGAATGTCGGACACCATGAATCATATACCTGCCATAACAGCAGTATTCCGAAGAACGCAAAGCCGATCAGGGCTGTGCGTTTGTAATTCAGTTTAAGTTCCCCTGTTGATTTCCCCATAAATGTTCTCCTAAAAATGATCTTTTAGCTTTATTTTTTGCTTGATATGTCTGTTCTTTTTTCGTAGCTGACCTGAAGCTCATCCGATCCAAGATCACATTTTGACCGTTTATATTTCGATCACTCGCATCTCAGACACCCGGTATCGCCCGTGAGACTGTCACCCTACAGGCTCGAAATCCGCAGCTCCGTGCTTACACAACGGACATACAAAATCCTCGGGCAGCTCGTCTCCCTCATAGACATAGCCGCATACCTTGCAGACATAACCCTTCTTTCCTTCGGTCTGGGGCTTGGGCTTGACATTTTCCTGATAATAGGTATAGGTCATCGTATCCTTCTCGCCCAGCACCCTTGCCTCGGTAACCCGGCAGATAAACATGCCGTGGGTATCAAGATCAACGTACTGCTCCACTTTAAGGGACATAAACGCATTGATATATTTGGACAGGAATATCAGTCCGTTGTCGGAACGCAGAACGTCTTCACCGGCAAACTTGTCGGCATTGCGTCCGCTCTGGAAGCCGAAACGCTCAAATACGCCAAACGGCGCATCTGTTGAAAGACAGTTGATATTCATGACTCCGGTCTGCTTTACAACATGATGGGTATAATTCTGCTTGTTGATCGTGACCGCGATCCTGTTGGGCGTATTGGTGACCTGTGTAACGGTATTGCAGATCATTCCGTTGTCGCGTCCGCCGTCTTTGGAGGTCACAACGTACAGACCGTAACCGATCTTGAAAAGGGCCGTCATATCGTTCTTGTTCGCCGTAGCTCCGTCCTGGGCGATATAGTCCCTGCACAGTTCTCCCGCAAGATCCTCGATCTGCTGCTTGCTGATATCGTTGAGCGCCGATGTGATCTTCACGGTCGTGTCTGTAAATGTGATATCCTTGCTGCCTTCAAAAAGCTTCACGATAGTCTTGGCCGCCTGCGGTGCCCATGAACCGTTCTCAATGATACCGATAGTGCGCTTGCGGTACCCTCTTTCGGTCAGATGCTCTATAAATGTACGCATAAACGGGAAAATATCGGCGTTGTACGTGGTCGTCGCAAGCACGAGCTTACCGTAACGGAATGCATCCTCAACGCATTCTGCCATATCTTCTCTTGCAAGATCGGAAATGACAACCTTCGGACAGCCCTTGTTCTTGAGCTTCTCTGCCAGCATCTCCGCAGCCTGCTTCGTATGGCCGTACACGCTTGTATAGGCAATGAAAATACCTTCGCTCTCAGCCTCGTATGAAGACCAGATATCGTATTTTTTCAGGAAATGGTCAAGATCCGACTTAAGCACCGGACCGTGCAGCGGGCAGATCTTCTTTATCTCGAGTCCTGCGGCTTTCTTAAGCACTGCCTGAACCTGAGCGCCGTATTTGCCGACAATTCCGAAATAATACCTTCTTGCCTCACAATCCCACGCGGAAGGATCACTTGAGATATCTCCCTCGGGATCATCGACGTCATTCGCTCCGAATTTGCCGAAGCCGTCCGCCGAGAAGAGGACCTTGTCAGCGTCATCATAGGTCATAAGGACCTCGGGCCAGTGGACCATCGGTGCGGTAATAAATGTAAGTGTATGTTTTCCGAGTGCGAGTGAGTCGCCCTCCGAGACGATGATGCGCTCATTTTCGAATTCATTTCCGAAGAAATTACTCATCATCGCAAATGCCTTGGCTGATGCTACAATTGTAGAATTGGGATAAGTCTTCTTAAAATTCACGATATTTGCCGAATGATCAGGCTCCATATGCTGAACGATCAGATAGTCGGGCTTTCGGCCGTTAAGCTCCCTGCCCAGATTATCCAGCCATTCATGCGTAAACTTCGCATCAACGGTATCCATTACAGCAACCTTCTCATCAAGGATCACATAAGAATTGTACGCCATACCGAGCGGAACAACATATTGTCCCTCGAAAAGATCGATCTTGTGATCATTTACCCCAACATACCTGATATCATTAGAAACCGCCATATCAACCGCCATAACAATACCTCCTCATATATAATGTGTTTACCTAAGATTTTAGCATTCTTAAGGCTTTTTTTCAAGCGGTTTGAAAGGATCCGGTAACGGCTGTATCATCCGCTATAAAGACAATCGAACAGGCTTACGCCAAGGGCATTCGTTTATAGCAATCGAGTAGGCTGACTCCTACTCGATTCGACGGGTCAT
>JAILIQ010000371.1 GCA_024695205.1 Lachnospiraceae bacterium | reverse complement strand
CCAATCAGGGCGGAGACCTGCTTGACCGTGTAGTTCTGATCAGAAGACAGATAGCTCTCGAACTCGGCTGTGTTGTTCCTACGATCCGACTGCGCGATAACATCCAGCTGAACCCGAACCAGTATATCATCAAGATCAAGGGTGTTCCGGTATCCGAAGGAGAGATACTCTTTGATCATTATATGGCGATGAATCCCGGATATGTCGAGGAGGAGATTACCGGTATCCCGACATTTGAACCTTCATTCCATCTGCCTGCTCTCTGGATAACGGAAGGACAGAGGGAGAGGGCGGAATCCTACGGATATACGGTTGTCGATCCGCCGTCGATCATTGCCACACACCTTACCGAGGTTATCAGAAGACATCTTGATGAGTTGCTGACCAGACAGGATGTGCAGAACCTCATCAACAATATACAGGAGCAGAACCAGACGCTTGTTTCGGAGCTTGTTCCGAAGCTGCTCAATGTCGGCGAGATACAGAAAGTCCTGCAGAATCTGCTGCGTGAGGGCATTTCGATACGAGACCTTGTTACGATATTCGAAACTCTTGCCGATTATGCGCCGACGACACATGATACCGACGTTCTGACCGAATACGTCAGACAGAGCCTGAAACGCGCGATCACCGCCAAGTTCTTCCCTTCGGGAGAGAAAAACAGTGTTGTCACACTCGATCCTTCTGTGGAACAGGAGATCATGGCGAGCGTAAAGACCACCGAACAGGGTTCCTACATAAGCTACGATCCCGAAAAAGCAAAACTGCTCATGGAATCCGTTCAGGAAGAAGCCCAAAAGCTCGAGAACATGGGCCAGACACCTATTATCATCACATCACCCATTGTCAGGATGTATTTTAAGAAGATGACGATGGATTATTTCCCGGATCTGATCGTTATTTCCTATAACGAGATCGATTCAAATGTTGAATTACAATCGGTTGGGATGGTGACAGTTAAGTGATTATAAAGACCTTTACCGCACAGACGGAAACTGAAGCGCTCGAACTTGCGAAAAAAGAACTCGGGCCCGGTGCTATTGTGACCAAGAAGAAAGAAAACATTCCTCATGGTCTTATGGCGTTGTTCAAAAAACCTTCTTACGAGATAACCGCCGCTGTCGATGACGCGCCGGTAAAAAACGAGCTCTCAAGGAAGGAGACTGCCCGTAACCTGTTCATGAACAACCCCAATATCATTTTTGAAGACCCCAACGATAAGAAGGAAGAACAGGGATCAAAGAGCGACAAGATCAATTTTAACGACACTGCGTCCATAGAGAAGCAGCTGAGCAATCTGACAACGATGATCGAGAAGACCATCAGCCAGAAAAACGAACCGAGCCAGAACCAGCAGCGCAGGAAGGAAGGTCCGGATAAGGAAGAGGAAAAGAGTGACAGGAATGTTTCGTGCATCAGGCTCATTTACAACCAGCTTGTTGAAAATGAGGTTGACGAAAAATACGTAAACCAGGTCATAAGCGAGATAGAGCCTACCCTGAAGAAGGATGCGCCGGTTGAGAACATCCTTGCTGCGATATATCAGAAGATCGTGCTCAAGCTCGGCAAGACCGAGGTTATCGATATCGGTACGAACAAGTGCAAATATATCTTCTTCATCGGTCCTACCGGTGTCGGCAAAACCACTACGATCGCCAAGATCGCATCCAAGCTCAAGCTTGAAAAGAAGCTCAATATCGCGCTGCTTACCGCAGATACATACAGGATCGCGGCTGTCGAGCAGCTTCACAGCTATGCGAACATCCTTCAGGTGCCGCTGACTGTTGCCTATAACGAATCCGAGATCGCGCAGGCGCATGACGATCTGAAAAATTTCGATATCGTGCTTGTGGATACAGCCGGGCGTTCGCACAGGGACAAGGAACAGAAGGATGACATAGAAAGAATGATCAAGTCGATCCCCGAGGACGAGAGGGAAGTATATCTTGTCCTTAGCGTTACGACCAAATATAAGGATCTTATCAGTATTACCGAAGCATACTCGGAGATCACTGATTACAGGCTCATATTTACGAAGCTTGATGAAAGCGCGTGCGTGGGCAATATTTTCAATATCAAACTGCTTACGGGAAGACCGTTGTCATATGCGACGTTCGGCCAGAAGGTTCCGAATGACATCAGCAGGATCGATGCACAGACCATCGCCAGGCAGCTGTTAGGGGGTGCGAACTGATGGATCAGGCCGATCAATTAAGAAAGCTTGTCAATAAGCAGAAAAAGGTTCGCAAGGTCTCCAGAGTCATCACGGTAACGAGCGGCAAGGGCGGTGTCGGCAAATCAACACTTACGGTCAATCTTGCGATACAGATGTCCCGTATGGGAAAAAGAGTGATAATACTTGATGCGGATTTCGGTCTCGCAAATATCGAGGTTATGCTGGGAATACGTCCCACATACAATCTGGCCGACCTGATGTTTCGCGGCAGGGACTTAAAGGAGATCATTACCGAAGGACCCGAGGGAATAGGCTTTATTTCGGGAGGTTCGGGCATACAGGAGCTCTCAAGGCTTACCAGGGACCAGGTGATTTATCTGGTGCAGAAGCTGTACGAGCTTGACGAACTGGCAGACATAATACTTGTTGATACAGGTGCGGGCATTGCGGATTCGGTCCTTGAATTTGTTTCCGCGAGCAACGAGGTACTGATCGTTGCAACACCCGAACCGACATCGATAACGGATGCCTACGCGCTTCTCAAGACACTTAACAGGAAGAGTGACTACGCGCGTGAGAGCACCTCGATAAAAATGGTGGCAAACAGGATCAACGACGAGGAAGAGGGACTTACGCTTCACAGCAAGCTGGGCGTTGTCGTTGAAAAATTCCTGAATATCAAGATCGAATATCTTGGAGGCATACATCAGGATGTCAACTGCCAGAAGGCAATTATGAGGCAGGAACCGGTGACCATCGGTTATCCGACGTCGTCAACCTCCAGAGAGATCAATGCGATAGCCGCAAAGCTGCTCGATATCCCGATCGAACAGAAGGAAGGCAAGGGTATCGCCCAGCTGTTCAACAGATGGATGAAGAATATTTACAAGAAAAAATGATGCAAGGTGGATAATCGGATGATTCAAAAGATTCTGAAGGTCGGGGATCGGATTGAAATGAAACGTCTGGCCGCTGCCGGAAAAGCGGAGGGGCAGGAGGCCAAGCTGTACAACAGTCAGCTGCTGGACTTTGTCGATGACCGCAATATAAACGTTTCCGTACCTATCGAATCGGGACATCTGGTTCCGCTTGAAATAGGCGGAAGGTTTGAAATGCGTTTTATCACTGTCAACGGTATTTATGTGTGCAAAGGCGAGGTTACGAACCGTTTCAAACAGAATAATATGTACTTCCTTGCCGTGAAGCTGATATCGGAGCTGGTCAAGGACCAGCGGAGGCAGTATTTCCGTCTCGCCAAGATCAGGCCGCTCAGCTATCATAAGCTTATCGAGGAGGAGAAGAAGATCATTGTCGCGCTTGCGACAAATCAGCTCGACAGCGATATTGAAAGACGTAATATGATGGTCAGGCTCAAGACCATCGAACCGGAACAGAAGGAAGGGTCTATGGCCAATATCTCCGGCGGAGGTTTGAAATTCTATTCGGACGAGGAACTTGCGAAGGGCGATTTTATCAGGATCTCACTTTTGCTGGATGAGGCCGATGCGGCTCCTTACGATCTGTTCGGCAAGGTCATAGCCTCGGAGAGTCTTCCGGACAGAACCCTGAAAAACTCACACCGTGTGGAGTTTATCAATATGCCCAAGGAAGTCAGGGAAAAGATCGTCAGATATATTTTTAATGAAGAAAGAAGGCAGAGACAGAAAGATACGGGAATGTGATCTTTAAAAACCGAAGATAATATTTGCAAAATGTGAAGAAGGAGATAAAATGACTAAAAAAGTAATGATAATTGATGACTCTGCACTCATGAGAAGGGTCTTGTCTGATATAATTGAAACCGATAAGAGATTT
>JAILIQ010000370.1 GCA_024695205.1 Lachnospiraceae bacterium | reverse complement strand
TCCTCATTTACGACCGCCTCAATACCGGGATTGGCCAGTCCTACCGAATTGATCATTCCGCTGCTGCATTCCGCAATTCTCGGAGTGGGGTTGCCAAACCTCGCCTCACGCGTCGTTCCCTTGAAGCTGAAGCTTCCGAGCACATTGATATCATACAGCTTCGCAAATTCCTGTCCGAACCCGAAGGTTCCGCTCGCCGGGATCACCGGGTTATCAAGAACCCACTCACCCAATCTTGTCCTGATGTCTGCCATATTAAAATCTCCGGATATTTTACGGTTTACAGCCGCAGTCTTCGCGTCCGTAAACATCATTCAGCATATAAAAGTTCTTTAAAAAGATCAATCAAACAACAATGCGGCGTCGAATACAGGTCCGTCACTGCATACCTTTTTGGTTCCCGCCGCAGTCATGACAGAACAGCCGACGCATGCTCCGAAACCGCAGCCCATCCGTTCCTCAAGACTTAATTCGCCGCTTATCTTAACATCGTCAGAGGCTTCGTTGAATCTGCTGTTAACAGCCGCTTTAAGTGCTTTCAGCATCGGTATCGGTCCGCACGCATAATAATGTGAGTACCGCGGTATCTCCTTCAGGCAGTCCGTTACAAAACCTTTCGTTCCGAGGCTTCCGTCAACCGTTGCCGTAAATACTTTAACTTCAGGTCTTGAGCCTTCAAACCCTTCGCACCCGAAATCATACAGTTCGTTAAGCGCATCAAATTCTTCAACATAAAACGCGTCCTTTGAGGAAGCAAATCCCAGGATCACATTCACCGATTTTCCCTGAAGAACCAGTCTTTTGGCCAGTCCGTACATCGGCGGCGTACCGACGCCTCCGCCAACCAGCAGCGGCGCGTCCCCCGAAAGGCTCACGTCAAATCCGTGCCCCAGACCCGACAGGATATCAAGCTCTGTGCCGGTCTTTAATGAACTCATGTAATCGGTTCCTTTACCTACCACCTTATAGATCAGCTTCAGCTCATTTTCCTGCCAGTCACACACAGAGATCGGTCTGCGCAGGAAAAAACCGGGGAGCGAAATATTTACGAACTGTCCCGGCATTGTAATATCTCTTGTATCACCCTCCAGAACAAGCTCGAAAACCTGCCCGGCTATCGGCCTGTTCTGTTTAACAACCATCAACTGGTGCATAATTATCAACCTCCATGCCAAGAGTCAGATCAGCGAAGCTGATCTTGAGCGATTGGCTTCTGTTACGAACCTTTTGGGGCATTCCGGTCCGTATACTGCTTACTCACACGACCCGTCCGGATTTTGAACCTGTGACTCCGTCCCCATGGCTCATTTCGATGTGTATACGATGTCGCCGCAGATCGTCATGAGGCATTTTCCGAACACCTTTTTACCTTCAAACGGCGTATATCTGCCCTTTGAAGCAAATTTGGACGGATCGATCGTAAACATTTCCTCGGTGTCAAATACACAGAGTTTGGCTTTTTTTCCGACCTCTATACCGCATTCGATGCCGAAACGCTCTGCCGGAGCCGTACTCATAAGCCTTACAAGGTCTTCGAGCCTGATCTTACCTTTTCTTACAAGTTCCGTATACAGAACAGGGAATGCGCATTCAAGACCTACGACGCCCATGGGTCCCGACATCAGTCCGAGCGCCTTTTCCTCATCCGAATGAGGTGCATGATCTGTCGCGATCATATCTATCGTGCCGTCTTTCAGTCCTTCGAACACTGCATCACTATCAACAGTTGTTCTCAGCGGTGGATTCATTTTATATTTTCCGAGTAACGCGGGTGAATATCCCGCAAGTATCTTCTCAATGATCTCATTTTCATTAAGTATCAGATAATGGGGGGCCGTTTCGCAGGTAACGTCGACTCCGTGTGCCTTGGCCCGTCTGATGATCTCTACGGATTCCTTGGTTGAAACATGACAGACATGGTAACTGCATCCCGTTTTTTCGGCAAGCTCGACATCCCTTTCGACCATCTTCCATTCCGATTCGGAGCTTATCCCTTTTATTCCGAGAGTGGCAGCCGTTCTTCCGTTATGGATCCTGCTGCCTCCGATGCAGGTCATGTCTTCGCAGTGTGCGGCAATGATCTTGCCGAGCGATTTAGCCTTTTGCATTGCCTCTTCCATCATTTCGGCCGAAGCTACGCCCCTGCCGTCATCGGAGAAGGCGATCACGCTGCCTGCTATCCCGTCCATATCGGAAAGCTCTCCGCCTTTTTCCTGCCGTGTAATGCTCCCGTAAGGATAGACATTGATCACAGCATCCTTTTTTATGGCATCAAGCTCAACCTGAAGCGTTTCGGGTGAATCGGGAACCGGATCGAGATTCGGCATCGTACAGACGTCCGTATATCCTCCCGCAGCAGCCGCTTTTGAACCGGTTTCGATCGTTTCCTTATAAGAAAATCCCGGCTCGCGGAAATGCACATGCACATCCACCAAACCGGGAAAAATATATTTGTCTGTTAAATCGTATACGCAGACCCCATGCATTCCGTCAGCGCATGAAGAATACTGACCCTCAGATATCGAAACAATACGGCCATCTTCAATCAATACATCCGAAAGCTTAAATCCGTTGCCGATAAATACGCGCGCGCCTTTAAGTAATGTCTGCATGGCTATCTCCTTTTTTGTCACTCAATAGATGTTAACATATCAGGATATAAATAGTCAAGCAGAAAAGACGCCCGTTATTCCGATTTGATAAATGTACGTATTTTAATGGGATGCTCGATTGTATACGTCTTTGTGCCTACCGTAACGGTATCGTTAATGATGACATTGTTGAAGTATACTCCGTAATTGTCGGTCGTAACATCATCAGGGAACGAAACATCGATCACAGGTATCTCGTTATTGCCCTTTGTGATCTTAAAGCACTCATTGAAGATCGCTCTCATCAGTCCGATATCGGAAGCGGAATCCTTGTTGAGCTTCTCTGATGTGGTTTTCTTGATCTGCTGCACCTTGATCGCGTTGTCATTGTCCGTGAGGACAAATGTACCTGCCGCAATCGTACTGAAGCCTGTTGAGTTCTTTTTGTACACTACAACCTTATATGCTCCGGCTTCGAGCTTAACAAGCTTGCCGTCGGAATTGACATATACGGGATTGATCTTGTCGGTCTGGACACAGCCCGCATCCTTTATCTCGGTTGCGCTGCCTTCCTTGTACAGCCTGTAGAAGCAGTTTGACTCATAGATAACCGATTCCGAAGTATAAAGAGGAACGATCCTGCTGTAAACAAGGCCTCCCTTCATTTCATACATTCTCAGGTCAAGGCCCGGAAGCTCGTTCACAGAGGCACCAAGCGAGATATCCGTATTTCCTTCGATCTTAAGTGAATATGTCGAAGGAAGCGTGTTCTGAGGAGTCTTTACAACGAGGTTGAAATAGCCTTCCGCTTTTCCTGCAAGCGGATCATCGTAGATCACCTTATATTTATAGATCTGCCCGGCGGTACTTCCGTAACCGGCCGCATCGAAATTGACATATGCGGTGCCGTCCGAAGCCGCATAAGCTACGGCATTGGGACCACCACTCGCTTCAATCGAAAGATTCGAGGCAAAATTACTGAATTCGGCATAGCCTTTCACCTTAAGGAGCTCACCGTACTGGTCTCTTACCTGAATGTTCACACGGCTTGAACCTATCCCGTAAGCATCGGATACAACCGCGCTCTCGGTGAATTTACCGCCCACCTCAAACATTACCGCGGACGCTTTTCTTGCATCGATCACAGTGACTGCAGCTCTTCCTATCAGCTTGCCGTTATAGAGGATCTTTACGATATCGGTGCCCTTGTCGGCAATGATGATCTTACCGTTCGCTGCCACGTAGCAATACTGCGTGGTCTCGGGTTCAAAGATCACAGGCGAACCCTGATCGTTTGAATAAATATATTTTCCGCTGTAATCCTTAACACGCGCGATCAGATAATTGCCGCTGTCATCGTTTACGGGAAGGGTGACGGGTTTCCCTGAAAATGTCATCTTGGAACCCGCCTTTTCCGGATCTTCAAGCACCAGATCCACTGCCGGATCAAAGGAAACGGTTGTTGCTTCATTTACGGAATATACATTGGCCCTGCCGTCAAAGCTGATCGGCACATATGCTCCGGCGATCAGCATGCTCTTCGAAAACCTGGCTTTGATCTCAACAGTCCTGTTCTCCTCATAAATGAAAACATAATCGTCGCTTACGAACCAGTAACCGCTGTCGGAAGACTCAAAAGTAACGCAGTTCTTCATTTCGTAATATGCGGTCGAGGTTTCGTCCGTAGGAGTTATATCGACTCCCTGGGCATTGTAGATCCTGAATTTCAGTTCGGTAAGCTTGCCGGCGATGACCCTGTTGCCGGATATAGGAGTCGTTATCTCGATCCTGGAGGGTATCCCGTACTGGAATGTAAATGTGTTCATCAGCTTCACAGTAGCCTTCGTATCCTTGATCACAAGTGTATACGAAGCACCGTCGCTGAATTCGCCGGCTGTGATTATCCTGAATACCTTCTCATCCGCAGTAGCTTCGACGCTCTTGATATCAAGCGGAATTCCGCCTGCGCCCGTAATGCTGAAGTTGTCCTTCGTCACGGGAAGCAGTGCACTCGATCCAAGTTCAACCTTGATCGAATTAAGGCTTTCCATCGTAACTCCGGCTATTCCGACAATATCCGGATCCTCCACGGTAAAGGTCACACTCTTTTTGGCAACAGCTTTTGAGTATTTGGAATATGTGCCTGTCTCGGACTGGATCGCGTAGCAGGTGATATCCACGGTACCTGCTCCGGTCGCCGTTACAACGCCCTTATCGGATACAGTGGCAATATTGTCGTTTACGGAAACCCATCTTAAGACATCGGTAACATCTTTGCCGCTTTCGACCTCTTTACCTGCCGCATCATACATTGCACCGTTTAACTGGATCTTGGTCCCGACCTTAATTGGAGAACCGTTATAGCCGGTAATACCGACCGCCTCACAATTCTTCTTAACAGTGATCTTGCAGTTTAAGGTGTACCTTGTGTTGGTCGTCTTATCGACAAAATTCGCCGTGACAGTGGCTGTTCCGGGCTTTAAGGCAGTCACCTTGGCTTTTCCGCCTTTAAGCTTCTCGACATCGACAACATCTTCGTTGTCGGTACTCCATGAACAACTGTACTTGGCAGTTTTGTTCTTAACCTTTAAAGTATAGTAATCATTCGCATAGTTGCCGGTCTTGATAACCTTGCTGCCGCCCACGTAAATGATCCTTTCCGAGTAATTCAGCTTCGGAAGCTCGGCCGCTTTTGCATCTTTCCCGGGAATGACCGTAAATGCAAGAACAAAAGCGAGCAGTAAAGCCAGGGCTTTTTTCATCAGATATCTCCTCCTTACATGCCTGTAAAAGTGCATTGATCGTTTGCAGCTATTATTCACGCCTTGTGAACAGTAACTGTTTAAAAGCATACTACTATATATGGTAGCATAACCATATTCAGTATGCAAGATATCGAAATAAAAAGACCGGTGCAATCTTCTTTGCGCCGGTCCGATATATCAGATCATCATATTTTTGACATTAACCTGTACGGTTCAGTCCGTAAAGACTTTTCTGGGAGCCTTTTGTCTGGCGAACTCCACGATCTTCTCGGACGGTTCAAGCTTTATAAACAGCTTCTCACCGTTATGGGAGATGAAAATACAATATTTCTGAGGTCCTTCGGTGTTGGACGTAAAATCCTTCACGCTCAGTCCCTGCTGATTTCTGTATCCGTCAAGTCTGTGGGACTTTTCGGGAGCCATGATCTCAATATTGTCAAGATCTATACGGAGCATGTTCTTACGCTTTTCTCCTCCGCTGATCCGATCGAAATCGATCTGACCGTCAACAAAGATATACTCGTAATCTACGTTAAACATCGGCATCAGAAAATACGAAGCGACCAGTGCCGCTATTCCAAGAAAAGCGAGTATGCCGCTCGCGAGCATCAGCCCGGCCAGTAAAAGCAGAACTGAAACCGCGATCATTGCTACTTTGCCGATCCTCTGCAGAGGAGTCGGGGTTCTCTTAACGTAGTGCTCAGTGTACAGACCGTTCATAATAATCTCCTGGAAAAATTCTGATATTGGTGGTCAGGTATTCCGTTGCCCTATTGAAACAACACGGATTGCTTCGCTTCGCTTTCGCAATCCTAAACGATATTCGCATTCCCGTGTCTGCTTACGCAGCCACTTCATGCTCATATCGTTTGGTCGGTCTGATGAAGACAGGTCTTGTAAGCAAGCTTACAGACCTGTCTTTATCAGACCTTGTTGTTTCAATACATCCCGGGTGCGCCGCCTGCGGGCATTGCGGGTGCGGGCTCCTTGATGGTTGCAACTGCTGCTTCCGTTGTAAGGAAGGTAGCCGCAACGCTGGTCGCATTCTGAAGTGCGGAACGTGAAACTTTGGCGGGATCAAGGATTCCGGCACGTACCATATCAACATACTTCTCGGTCAAAGCATTGAAGCCCATTCCTGCACGGGATTCCTTAACCTTATTTACGATAACGGCGCCTTCAAGGCCGGCGTTCTCTGCGATGATCGCAAGAGGAGCCTCAAGTGCCTTAAGAACGATGCCTGCGCCTGTCTTCTCGTCGCCTTCAAGCTTGCCGATCTTCTTGGCAGCTTCCTTGGCTGCATGGATATATGTTGATCCGCCGCCTGCGATGATACCCTCTTCAACTGCTGCACGTGTAGCATTAAGAGCATCCTCCATGCGGAGCTTCTTTTCCTTCATCTCAGCCTCTGTTGCAGCGCCTACACGGATAACCGCTACGCCGCCCGCAAGCTTGGCAAGACGCTCCTGAAGCTTCTCACGGTCGAAGTCTGATGTTGTTTCGGCGATCTGTGCACGGATCTGGCTGATACGTGCCTCGATCTCCTTCTTGTCGCCCTCACCGTCAACGATGATGGTGTTCTCTTTCTGAACCTTAACCGACTTGGCGCGTCCGAGCTGGTCAAGTGTGGTATCTTTAAGCTCAAGTCCGAGCTCTTCGGTGATAACGGTACCGCCTGTCAGGATCGCGATATCCTGAAGCATTGCCTTACGTCTGTCGCCGTATCCGGGTGCCTTAACGGCTACTACGCTGAATACGCCACGCAGCTTGTTAAGTACGAGCGTTGAAAGGGCCTCGCCTTCAACATCCTCAGCGATGATGAGAAGCTTGCGTCCGCTCTTCATGATCTCTTCGAGAATAGGAAGGATATCCTGTGTATTGCTGATCTTCTTGTCTGTGATCAGGATAAGGGGCTCTTCAAGAACTGCCTCCATCTTATCCATATCTGTTGCCATGTATGCCGAAACATAACCCTTGTCAAACTGCATACCTTCAACCAGGTCAAGCTCTGTCTGCATGGTCTTGGACTCTTCGATAGTGATAACGCCGTCCTTGCTTACCTTGTCCATGGCGTCTGCGATCATCTGTCCAACCTGCTCGTCACTTGCCGAAATAGCGGCAACCTTGGCGATCTGCTCCTTGCCGTTTACCTTGCTGCTCATCTTGACGATGGCTGCAACTGCGGCATCGCAGGCTTTCTGCATACCCTTGCGCAGGATCATGGGATTGGCGCCTGCTGCGAGGTTCTTAACGCCTTCATTGATCATAGCCTGTGCAAGTACTGTAGCTGTTGTGGTACCGTCACCTGCTACATCGTTCGTCTTGGTAGCAACTTCCTTAACGATCTGGGCACCCATGTTCTCAAATGAGTCCTCAAGCTCGATCTCCTTGGCGATAGTAACACCGTCGTTGGTGATGAGAGGTGTTCCGTATGATTTGTCAAGTACTACGTTTCTTCCTTTAGGTCCAAGTGTTACCTTTACGGTATCTGCCAGTTTATTAACTCCGGCACAGAGGGCTTCCCTTGCCTGAGCGCCGTTCTTGATATCTTTTGCCATTGTAACTTCACTCCTTAGTTTAAATGATATTATTTAAAAACCCGTGATCATATCCGGATGTCCGAAGCATCGTTTATTTCTCAACAACCGCTACGATGTCGCTCTGTCTTACGACAATGAATTCCTCGCCGTCAAGCTTAACTTCTGTTCCGGCGTACTTGGAATAGATAACCTTCTCACCCTTCTTAACCTGCATCACAACTTCCTTGCCGTCTACAATTCCGCCGGGGCCGACTGCGATTACTTCGGCTTCCTGAGGCTTCTCCTGAGCCTTTGTCGAAAGAATGATACCGGATTTTGTTGTCTCCTCAGCCTCAAGCTGCTTTAAGACAACCTTATCTCCCAATGGTCTTAATTTCATATTACTGCCTCCTTCGTTACTCTCTTTTTCTTCTGAAGATTGTTAGCACTCTTAATCTTTGAGTGCTAACCGACATTGCTATTATATGTCGCTGATTTTGAAAATGCAAGCAGAAATTGATAAAACTTTTATAAAATACACTGATGATCTTTTGACACCCTAACCATATTTACAGTTTGATCTCAGCACTGTTCAGCTTCAATACTGTCCTTACGACCGCATCTTTAGAGTTCTTCCAGGGTGCGTCGGCATTTCTGTAATCAAATTTATCGGTATACCATTCTATATCGTCGCAGACCCGCTTCATGTTTTCTATAAAGAGCTTATCCGTGATCTTCGTAAATTCGTCAAGCTCCGCCCCCGAAAGGTATTTCGGAGCGGCCTCGTACAAAAGCCCGTAATGGGTACAGCAGAAACCCTTGCTGCTTTTGTAGGCGTTCCTGAAGCTCTCCTCTTTCTTGTACAGATAGAAAATGGTATCTATATATCTGTCAAACGTATTGTTGATCCTGTTGCAGATATAGCAGCTGCTGCCCAGGCTGCGCATATATTCTCCGACAGCGGAACCCTCAGACTTTTTGAACAGTCCGCCGGCTTTCGTCCTGCCCTTTTTTGCCATTTTCTCAGCTTCCTTTATCACATTCTGCGTGTGCGTATGAAGCATAAGGGCAAGTCCCAGGCGGTTCTGCTGCTCATACATAAGCTTTACATGCTCCGGGCAAAAGCCTGTGCGGTTGGTCTCCATACGGACATCGTCTTCCATGTATGAAGGGCCGAGCGTAAACTCTACCGCCGCTTTTTCAAGGCTTCTGTACATCAAGCAGACAGGGCACTCGCAATCTGCGTTAAATGCATCATTGACCGGGATCGCATAAAGTTGTTCATCCATAAAACTTCTCCGTTAATTCTCGCCGTTATTGATCTTTTCCTTAAGCATTCTCGCACGTTCCTTTATACGCTCGTTCGCGCTCTGGGATGTGATCAGCCTTGAAAGCCAGCGAAGTGCGTTGTCATTGTCGCCGGTTTCCGCACACAGCGCACCCACGATATATATTGACGTTTTTTCGTCAAGCGAATACAGCGGGAAGGTTTCCTTCGAAAATGCGGCAATAAAACCGTCTCTTGCATTGGTCAACATTTCAAGCTCGTCTTCCTTCAACTGCGCTGCCACGCTCTCCCTGTCGGGTGTGTCTTCGGGAAGATTTCTTAACTTGCCGCGAAGCAGCCATGCCATATTGAGGCATACATAAGCCCGCTCCCCGAGCTTGCCTTTTTTAACGACCGTATTGACCAGAGCAAGCCTGCAGCGTTCGATCGCTTCATCGTAGCCGTAGGTGTCTTCTCCCTTGGCCTCTTTAAAGCCTGTAAAGGACATCGAAATATTCTCTTTGATAAGCTTCGCCTGCGGCAGCGTCAGCTTGTCAAAGGTCCTCGGAAGTGAAGAATAGCCGCAGATCGGGCATGCTATGATCTCATACTTGAGAGCGTCAAAGTCGTGATACCACGGGCGCAGATCATCATCCTGCGCCGCAAGCCTTGCCCTGCCCGTCTTCACAGCCTTGCTCTTGAATACCTTGTCGCATACGGGACACTTGCATGTCTTGTCGAGCAGGAAAGATGCTTCATCGACAACCTTTTCAACCTTCCTGGCTTCGGGCTTTTCTCTTGCTTCTTCCTTTTCCTCGGCAAATATATCCAGATCCTTCATCTTACCGAGTCCGAGTGACTCCAATCCCTTTAAAATACCCATTTTATCCTCTCCTTATCCTCACTGCGCAGGTTTATAGCTGCTCTTTAACGATGCGATCCTGTTGAACACCGGATGTCCTTCCGTAGAATCCTTGTAATCGACACAGAAGAATCCGTTTCTTAAGAACTGGAAGCTGTCAAAAGCTTTAGCGTCGGCAAGTGACGGTTCAACATAGCAGTTGTCAATGATCGTCCTTGAATTGGGATTTAAATTGACCGAACCGTCTTCATTGTAAACAGCGCCCTTCGACTCATCCACAAGATTTTCATACAGTCTTGCGGTAACCTTTAACGCAGTCGGGGCATACAGCCAGTGGATCGTTCCCTTGACCTTGCGGCCCTCAAAGCCCGATCCGCTCTTCGTTTCGGGATCATAGGTACAATGAACCACGGTCACCTTTCCGTCTTCATCGGTCTCATACGATACACATTTTACGAAATAGCCGAACATCAGACGCACTTCATTGCCGGGGAACAGTCTGAAATACTTCTTCGGAGGCTCGATCATGAAGTCGTCCCTTTCAATGTAAAGTTCACGGCCGAATGCGAGCTTACGGCTTCCGAGCTCCTCATTTTCCAGATTGTTCGCAGCGTCGAGATATTCAACCTGACCTTCGGGATAGTTGTCGATAACAAGTTTGATCGGATCAAGGATCGCCATAACTCTGGGCTTTTTAAGCTTCAGATCCTCGCGGATACAGTATTCGAGCATAGCGTAATCAACCGAACTGTTGGACTTTGAAACGCCGGCCAGTTCCATGAAAAGCCTGATGGATTCGGGAGTAAAGCCCCTTCTCCTCAATGCGGCGATGGTTACCAGTCTCGGATCGTCCCAGCCGTCCACGATATTCTGCTCAACAAGTCTTTTAATATAGCGTTTGCCTGTAACAACATTGGTCACATACATCTTCGCAAATTCGATCTGTCTGGGCGGGAATTCATACTCAAGCTCTCTTACAACCCAGTCATAGAGCGGTCTGTGATCCTCAAATTCAAGTGTGCAGATAGAGTGGGAGATACCCTCGATCGCATCCTCGATCGGATGGGCAAAATCGTACATCGGGTAAATGCACCACTTATCGCCCGTATTATGATGTGTCATATGAGCAACACGGTAAATAACGGGATCACGCATATTGATATTCGGTGAGGACATATCTATCTTGGCACGCAGCACCTTGGATCCGTCCTCGAACTCGCCGTTCTTCATTCTTTCGAACAGATCGAGATTCTCTTCGATGCTCCTGTCGCGGTAAGGGCTGTTCTTGCCGGGAGTTTCGAAGGTTCCCCTGTATTCCCTGATCTCATCGGCCGTCAGGTCACAGACAAAAGCCTTTCCTTTTTTGATCAGCTTCACAGCGGCTTCATACATCTGTTCAAAATAATTCGAAGCAAAATAAAGCCTGTCATCAAATTTAGCACCGAGCCATTCAACATCTTTTCTGATCGAATCTACAAATTCCGTCTTCTCCTTGGTGGGATTGGTATCATCGAAGCGCAGGTTGAAATGGCCGCCGTACTTTTGCGCCAGACCATAATTCAAAAGTATTGATTTGGCATGTCCGATGTGCAGATAGCCGTTGGGTTCCGGAGGAAATCTTGTTACGACTTCCTTACACTTTCCTTCTTCGATATCCTTATCGATGATCAGTTCGATAAAGTTCTTCGAGACCGTTTCCTTTGTTTCTTCGTTATTGTTTTTTACGATATCTTCACTCATTTTACCGCTTTCCTTTCACGAAATATATACACATATATATGCTATCATAACACAGTGTTTTTCATTTTGAAAGAAGGTTTTGCCTGAAACAAAATAAATATTTTTGCACCGTGTAAAAATATGAGCGCCTTGACCTGCAACATGCATTGGATTATAATACTTTCGAATTTAACATGACTTTTGAAAGGATCGACATGATATGAAAATAGTAGTATTGGCCGGCGGTATCAGTACCGAAAGGGATGTATCGCTCGTTTCGGGTACAGATATCTACAGGGCATTAAAGCAGAAGGGGCACAATGTCGTTCTGCTCGACGTTTATCTTGGATATGACGGTGATCCGGCCCGCATTTTCGAGCAGGATACCGACTGGGCCGTCAATATGGCCCACATTGCCACATCGGCTCCGGATATCGATGCTGTAAAAGCTTCAAGAGGTTATGATTCGCCCTCGATCATCGGACGGAACATCATCGAAGTATGCCAGACCGCAGATATCGTATTTATGGCGCTTCACGGCGATTTCGGCGAGAACGGCAAGCTTCAGGCAGCCTTTGACCTGATGGGCATAAGATATACGGGCACCGACTCCTTCAGCGCTTCCCTTGCGATGGACAAGGCGATCGCCAAACAGGTATTTATGATGAACGGAGTCAGCACTCCTCCTTCCCACCTGCTTTCGGGCCTTGATGATCCGTATCGTCCCGATTATCCCTGTGTCGTAAAGATCTGTAACGGCGGTTCTTCCATCGGCGTATTTATCGTACATGACGATGTCGAATACAGAAAAGCCATTATCGAAGCCTTCTCCTATGAGGGGCGCGTCATAGTCGAAAATTATATAAAGGGCCGTGAATTTACCGACTGCGTAATAGAAGGAAAAGCACTTCCTATCGTTGAGATCGCACCCAAAGAAGGCTTCTACGATTACAAAAACAAATATCAGGCCGGCGCAACGGTAGAGACCTGCCCCGCCGATATTTCTCCGGAACTTGCCGACAGGATACAGAGCCAGGCCGTAGCCGCCTACAAGGCGCTTGGGATCCGCACCTACGCCCGCATAGATTTCATTGTCAGCGAAGACGACAAGGTATACTGCCTTGAGGCCAACACCCTGCCCGGAATGACTCCGACAAGCCTTATCCCGCAGGAAGCAGCCGCGATCGGCTACAGCTACGCCGATCTGTGCGAGTGGATCATCAGGGTCTCACTCAAAAAATACGAATAATAAGGATACGGAAGTGGTATCATGAAAAATCTGACTGTAGAAAAGATTGCCGAAGCGACAGGCGGAACACTGTATCTGCCCGCGGGTTCCTCTTTTTCAAAAGCTGCTCCGGCAGGCGGATCTTCAAAAAAGACCCGGGCCTGCAGTGCCCCGGACAGGCTCTGCACCGCCGAAGCCTCCGGAGTGTTCATCGATTCAAGACTCTGCGGAAAAGACAGTGTATTTGTAGCCATCAAGGGCGAGCGCAGTGACGGACACGATTACATAAAGGATGTATTTGCCAAAGATGCGCTGTGTGTTATCTGCGAACATCTGCCCGAAGACTGTGCTAAGCCCGGTCCTTCCGTATACGGGCCGTGCATACTTGTGAAAAGTTCAACCGAAGCCCTGAAAAAACTGGCGGCATATTACAGAAGTTCTCTTGATATCAAAATCGTCGGGATCGTCGGAAGCATGGGCAAGACCAGCACCAAGGAGATGGTCGCTTCAGTGCTTTCACAGCATTTTAACACGCATAAGACCAGCGGCAATTTCAACAATGAGATCGGCGTACCGCTCACATTGCTTGCGATCCGCAGTGAGCATG
>JAILIQ010000357.1 GCA_024695205.1 Lachnospiraceae bacterium | reverse complement strand
TTTACAACGTCCCCGACAACTGTTTTTGTCGAAATAAATCCATCCATACCCTTAAAAAGAGCATTTACGGTCTCATTGAAATTAGTCTCCGCCATTATTGCCTCCATATCTGCTTAAAATCAATCAACTTCCGGTTTTTTCACATTCCGTACCGTATCCTTAAACTGATCAAATTTCTTCATCGAGTACTTGATATCCCTGTTCAGCAGGAACTTTAATCCTATTCTGACGATCGTGATCAAAAATATCCTGCCTTTGAACTTTAGCTCGCCTTCAAGTATCTCATCTTCGAAATGCGGCTCGATATCAAGATCTCTTGTCATGCTGTATTCCGCCGCAAGAAATGCGGTGATATAACCTGTTACAGCCGGATCTTCAAATCCGTATTTCGCATATCCGCCGAGCTTTCTCGGACAAACGGCCTTAAGCGCCCTGACAAGCAGAACCTTCACCGTCTCATAAGCCCGCTGTACGCTTTTATCGTCCCGCAGTTCAACGAAACCATTATATATGTTTTTTACCTTTTCTACAATACTTTGTTTTGAGTCCGCCTCTTCCTCCCGGCCTGCTTTTCCTTTTTCTTCTTTGTTCTTTTGCCCGTCTTTATTTATTTCAGGCTCTTCCTTCGGGGAACCTTCCGGCTTGGTATATTGATTTTCTTCTTTTTTGACCTCTTCTGCTTTAGCTTCTTCTGTATTGTTTTCTTCTTTTTTTGCTTCTTCTGCCTTAACCTCTTCTGCCTTAGCTTTTTCCGCTCCGGCCTCTTTTGCTGTAAAGTCTTGTGTTTTAGGCTCTCCCGCTTCAGCTTCCTGCGCCTTGGCCTCGGTCTCTTTCCCTTCCTTATCCTTCCCCTGTTCGCTTTCCTTCGGTTCTGTCACTGCCGGAACCTCGCTTTTACCGGATTTTTTAGCTCTTTTATCTTTTTTGCTTTTTTTATCCGATGCTGTCTTTGCCTCGTTTCCGCCCCGCAAAACGCTTATGCCCAGAACTTTCAGCCTGTATCCGATATCTTCGTTATAGTTAAACGATAAGCTGATAAAATGCAGTAACCATGTTACTTTTGCCAGAGCCTGTATCTCAAAGCTCTTATTTTTCGGATCCTGACCGTCTCCATCTTTCGAAACGTCATCCGTAACAGCAGCGTCTGTCTTTTTCAAACCGCCTTTATCCGGAAGATCATCGTCTGACTTTTTCAAACCGCCTTTATCCGGAAGATCATCGTCTGTCTTTTTTAAACCGCCGTCATCAGGAAGATCATCGTCTGTCTTTTTTAAACCGCCGTCATCCGGGATATCATCGTCTGTCTTTTTAAATCTGCCGTCACCCGAATACCTGACAGGAACGAACAGCAGCAACCCGACGATCAGAAGGATCAGTCCGAGGATCACAAGCAGCGTGATTCCAATGATCTTAAGGATCAATAATAATACATGCAGCATATTCCTTCCCCTTTAATCATCCTTCAGAAACTCGTTAAAATATCTCCTGACATCAAATCCGTCGGTTCTTTCGTACACCTCGGAAATGATATCCGCCGCAAGCCCTATCGCCGCTTCCCTGCTTTCCGCAAGACCAATGATGTGTATCTCCTCATCATAGTCTTCATAACGTTTGAACAACAACTCACCCATATTGTAAATATCAAGCTTGTTCTCGGGATTGGTCGGAAATGCCACACAATAATTGAGTGCGGTTGACAGTCTGTGCCATCTGAGTCTGCGCTTGACTTTTCCGAGGTTCTTCTTGGCCTTCGGCGTATATCTGACATGTTCGTCCCAGGTGATCATAACTTAACCTCCATGCCGTTAGTTAGCGACCGGCTAATATACATCTAAAAATCCGGATACCCGCCGGACTGTCCGAAACCTTTCCAGCCCGGCTCACAGGGCGTGATTTGGTGAAATTACCTCAAAAAACATGGGCTCACCCGTTTTTAGAGGAATTTTGCCGAAGACAACTCACTGTATGGCTGATCTTCGGACAGGCTTTTGCAGCTGATCAGACGATCATGTTGCGCGCAAGCTTTATGGATACTTCCTTTTCATACTGATCGCGGCATCCGCCTATCGATCCGAGAACATAATTCATTACTTCGGTCCTTGAGGTGAAAAATACCGGTACGTTCGTAAATGTCGCTGCCATCCTTGCCCTTGCCAGCATTTTGCTCTCAGCGGAGGTTTTTTCGAACAGGATCCCGCAGAATTCATCAACTTCTTTTTCGACCGCCGGAATCCCCATGGGCTCTTCTTCCGTTTCCCCGGTATCATCAATATCCGCGTAATAGGACTGCGAGAGCAGCCTGTCACAGATCAGGAATCTGTCGAAATAGGGTTTTAGTTCCCTGTCGGGCTCGGGCGTGCTGCCTTTCAGAAAACGGGACAGATTTTGGGTGATCTTCTCAAATTCCGTGTCTACGATGCCCTCTGTTTTGGAGAACAGTCCCATGACTCTGTCAGACATCTTCCTGCGGGAGCCTTTTTCAAGGTTTTCAAGCGATTCATCGACAATATTCTTAAGCTCCAGGACAAAGTCGATCTCATCCTTACCGGCATCGTTGTAATTCTTCATATAAACCATCAGGCAGTCAAGCGATTGCACCGTAAGCTCAAGAACATCGCGGTAATCGTCGAGCAGCTCCATACATTTACGGAGCTCTTCCTCAAGCTTTGCCTTTGACGCCGAATCAATATCCTCAGGATATTTTATCATTTCCAAACAGTTCTCGACACGCGCTATGCCAAAATGCGGCCAGTCGCTTATTCCCGCGCTCATTTTCATAAGGAACAGGTTTCTGTCAAAAGCGCTTTTCGGTCCGTCGGCATATACCTTCAGCTCATTGTCAAGTATATCATGATATCTTGCTTTTGTCATCCTGAGAGGAAGCTGCGATATCACAGCGCTTATATTTTCATTGATCGCCGCGTTGGTACCTGCTTTAAATACGGCTGTCAGGATGTCCCTTGCTTCGGCCTCGTCATTGACAGTCTGGCCTGCCGGCGCATCAACAGGCTTGGTCCTTGCAAGCACATATTCATGGAGCTTCAGGATATCCTGATAAGCATAGATATCCGTAGCGAACTCTTTAAGCTTTTCCCTGAGAGAGGCTGCGCGCGTTTCAAGTTCCGCTGTATCCGGATCATTCTCAAAAAGCGCGGATGCAATACTCTTTAATTCATAAATAAACGACGGGATCATCTCAAGCTCGGTAAACGGGATCACATGCTCCTGCTCGCTGCCGTCCTCAAGCGGAACACAGCATTCGGAAAGCAGATACAGATAGGTTATACCCTGCACTCCGCCGATCTTCAGATATCTTCCGGGCAGCTCCCGTGTAACGACCTGATCATTCAACATTTTAACCTCCCATCGAGAGCGCAGCAAACGGCAGATGGTTGCATCGGTGGTGCTCTCAACACCGATGCAGTCGTTTGAAAGATCTTTTGATCTTTCAAACATATACCTCACCAATGATTTTTTATAATATTTCACTCATCATGCTGATGTATAGGCCCATAGGCGTATATCCGACTA
>JAILIQ010000353.1 GCA_024695205.1 Lachnospiraceae bacterium | reverse complement strand
ACAAGCCCGAGAACATCATCGACAAGATGCTGATCGGTCGTCTCCAGAAGGAGATGAAGGAGTTCTGCCTTATGGATCAGATCTACGTTAAGGATCAGGACATCAGCGTTTCGAAGTATATCGCTTCTGTAGAGAAGGAAGCAGGCTGCTCGATCAAAGTTAAGAGATTCGTTCGTTACGAGACCGGCGAGGGTCTTGAGAAGAAGAACGAGGATTTCGCAGCTGAGGTTGCAAAGCAGATGGGTCAGTAAGTTGACCGGTTTCACGTTCTAAATTTAATGGGCCGCTGCGCATATGCGCAGCGGCTTTTTTATTTGCTCCGCGCCTGCCCGGGCTTTGCTCCGCACCTGCCCGGGAATATGCTCCGCACCTGCCTGTGCCTTGTCGCGAAGGGACGACTGCGGATCGGAAATTCTAAGTATCCCGGGCGGAGATTTGTTGTATGACACGCAAACGCCGCCCATCCGCCATCCATGGCGGGGGCGGCTCCGGCAGCATCCATGCTGCCGGTTGCTTGTATACTGTCGGGATACAAGAATTTCTCAATCCTTGTCGTATTCTTCGCGACAAGGCACAGGCAGGCGCGGAGCAGCAAATTCCCATTTTTCAGGTGAATGCATGCCCGGGAGTGAGCACAGGCAGGCACAGGGCACCAGATTACCATTTTTTCAGGTGACTGTGGCTCCGTGGCAAGGCACTTTTCTTGAATTTGGAGAGGATGTATGTTAATATATTCCAAAAACTGAGGAGGGTGAGATCTGATGGCAAATCTTATAGTGGTATGCGGACCTCAGGCAGTGGGGAAGATGGTTGTTGCTGAGAAGCTGAGAGATAAGTTGAAATACAATATGATGATGAACCATGACAGTATCGAGATTTCTGATAGGATATTTGGATTTGCAACACCGGCCCAGAAGGAGTTTAATTCTTATTTCAGGGAAAAAGCTTTTGAGCTTGCCGTTAAGTACGATGTAGATCTGGTCTTCACCTATGTGTGCGCTTTTGAGATGCAGGAAGAAAAAGACTATCTTATGAGCCTGCATGATCTTTTCATCGAAAATGGCGGGGGATTCTATTTTGTTGAATTGAGTGCCGATCTGGAAACCAGGCTTGCAAGAAATGAGACAGCCTACAGAATGGAAAGAAAGGCTTCAAAACGAGACGTGGAGTGGAGCAGATCGAACCTTTTAAATGATAGCAAGAAGCATAAACTTAACTCGGCTGTCGGTGAGATGTGGTTTGAAAACCATCTGAAGATCGACAATTCAAATCTTGAACCGGGTCAGGTGGCAGATATGGTTATCGAAGAATTTGGGCTGATCCCGAATGACAAAGAGGAGAAAGAATACAGATACGGAATCTGAAATTTTTTCATGGAAAGAAACGGATTAATAGTTTCCCCCGTTACTTGAAAGATTCCCGAAATCTTGTTATACTGTCACATGGACGGCTGTCTGCAGTGATCGGACCGGTGATTTTTGCCGGCGGAAGGATAAGGTTTTGAAGAAGAATTCATTTACGAAAAAAGACTATGTAAATACGCAGAGATATATCGGTGCTTTGAAGAATAACGAGCATGTCAGGCGTATGAAGAATTATATTCAGCACGGTCGTATCACGACGTTCAAGCATTGTGAGAGAGTGGCGGCTATGAGTTATTATCTTAACAGGCGTTTTAAACTGCATGCGGACAACAGGATAATGCTTAAGGCTGCTATGCTGCATGATTTTTATCTGTACGACTGGCATGATGATGACAACGGAGAGCATAACTGGCACGGATATATTCATGCGACAAAGGCATTGAATAATGCGAAGAAGTATTTTGATATCGGAAAACGTGAGCAGCAGATCATTTACAGTCATATGTGGCCGCTCAACATTACAAGGGTACCGAGATCAAGAGAGGCATGGATCGTTTGTCTGGCGGACAAATATATTTCTATCAGGGAGACTTTATTTGAGAGAAAAAGAAGCTGATCCGCAGCTGATCTAAGTGACAGAAGGCAGTTTCAGCTTTGCTGATCTGACTCTCGACAGGAGGTTAAAAATGTTTTCGTATAAAAGTTCATACGGTATTGTAGAGAAACTTAAAAAGGTTTTCCTGCCTGTTTTTATGGCAGGGGCATTGCTGGCCGGATCCGTTACGGGCTATAATGTGCCGGAAGTTACAAGGATATACGCTGTAACTCAGCCGAATGAACTAAGCTACAATCCGGGACACAGGGATACGGTCTGCACAGAATTGTCCGAAGCAGCTGTCGCATACTACAGCGGTGAATACAGTATCGGCAGCCTTTCGAAACTGACCGGCGATCTGCTTAAAAGTGCTTTGCATGATCTTATGACGGATACGGATAAATATTCGAATAAGGTAAGCTACAGCATGCTTACAAAATATTTCCCGTATGTCGATGCGGAAGACGGTAAAGCTGGTACGGTTCTGTTCTACAGCGATGCTCTTCCCGTTGAAGCAACAGATACACAGAAAGCTACGATCATCAGTCGCGAGCATGTATGGCCCAAGTCGCACGCAAGCTTCCACGAGAATTTCGGCGGCTCGGATCTGCACCATTTACGGCCTACGGACAGTATTGTAAATGCAAACAGAAGCAGTTACTGTTTCGGTTCGGTTGATAAGACCGATAAAAATACAAGGATCGACCGGCTGGGAGATAAGAATTCGGGTAAAATAGCAGGCTGGTGGAATGTCGAAGCTGACAGATTCGAGCCTCTTGATAATGTAAAGGGTGATATCGCCAGGATACTGCTGTATGTATATGTCCGCTGGGAGGAGCCGAACCTCGTTAAAGATGTGGAAATATCGGTGATCGATGAGAGTCAGGGGCAGAAGAATAATAATGACGGCAAAAAGGTTATAGAAAGTCTTGATACCTTATTTACATGGATGGAACTTGACCCTGTAGATACCTGGGAAATGGGGCGTAATGACCTTGTTCAGCAGGTTCAGGGCAACCGTAATGTATTTATCGACCATCCGGAGCTTGCTTATGCGATGTTCGAACGTACCACACCCGGGGATGTTGAGATCGGGAAGGCTCAGCAGAAGGAATACAACGATCCGAATGCGAAGAGTGGTCAGGAGGATAAAAATTCCGATAAGAATGATAATAAAAACGCAGACAAGGACAGTTCTGATACCGCCACGGACACAACTCCGGCTCCGCATGCCAATATAACCAAGAAGACTCTTAAGGTGGGACAGAATCCGTTCAAGATCAAGATCTCGTACCTGGCTAAGGATGCTGTCGTAAAATATAAGAGCAGCAGCAAGTCCGTAGCCAGGGTAACGAAGACAGGCAAGATCAAGGCCGTAAGTGAAGGTAGTGCAACGATAACAGTAACGATCAAGCAGAACGGTAAAACATATAAGTCTAAGATCGCAGTAAAAGTAACGGCTCCTAAAGAGTTTCAGTGAATAAAACGGTTCGATCTTATCCTAAAGATTTTCAGTAAATGAAAACGGTTCGATTTTACCCGCAAGAACCACAGAACAATCGGCAGTACGCTTCCTTTGCGATTACTTCTTGAACAGGGTGCCTGCGATCCCTCGCCCGAGAGATGCACCGATATTACCGCCCAGTTTTTTTCCGAATGAACCGAATAATCCGCCAAAGGACTTTCCGACCTCGCGTCCGATAGTTCCGGAGGCGGATTTTGCTACATTTTTGACTGCTGCTGTTTTGCGTCTTTCTTCGGCGGCAGCGGCTTTTTCGGCGGCTTTTCTGTCCTTTTCGGCCTGCTTTGCAGCTTCCTTTTCGGCTATGGCCTGTTGTTTTGCTTCTTCCGCCGCAAGGGTATTTTCTTCAGCTTCTTTTTCAATCTCAATATGATATCTCTCAAGAAATTCGTAGGCGGAATCACGGTCGGTTGCTTCGCTGTATTTGTCAAACAGGTCACTGACAGCTATGAAATTACGCCTTACATTGTCTTCGATCGTTCCCATGCGGCTCTGGGGAGGAAGGATCTTCGTGCGTTCCACAACGGTCGGAACGCCGTCCTCGTCAAGAACAGAAACAAGAGCTTCACCTGTTCCGAGCTCGGCAAGAGCGTCATATGTGTTGAATGCAGGATTCTTCCTGTATGAGAGCGCAGCAGCCCGGACAGCCTTCTGCTCGGCGGGGGTATATGCGCGCAGGGCGTGCTGGATCTTGTTGCCGAGCTGGGCGAGTACACCGTTGGGTATATCCGCGGGAGACTGTGTTATAAAGTAGATCCCCACACCTTTTGACCTGATCAGCTTTACAACCTGTTCGATCTTTTCAAGCAGGGCGGCAGAGGCATTTTCAAAGAGCATATGCGCTTCGTCAAAGAAAAAGACGAGCTTCGGCCTGTTGAGATCTCCGACTTCGGGAAGCGCTTCAAACAGCTCTGACATGAGCCAAAGCAGGAAGGTCGAATACATCCGCGGATGAAGGGCCAGCTTGCGGCAGTCGAGAAGCTGGATCGTGGCAGGGGAAGAATCATACGGGCGATCGACTGATCCGCTAAAGGCATAGTCAGTACAGTCAGCCGGTCCGTTGCAGGCACCGTCCATGCGGAAGCCATCTGATCCGCCACAGGCAATTATACTGTCTGTGATCCAGTCATTTATATCGATCGCGGGCTCTCCGATGAACTTATCTCCTCCGTCTGCTTCAAGAGCTACAACCGCACGGATGATCGCGGCAAGACTTGCGGAAGCTATGTTGCCGTAGGCAAGAGAATATTCCTTGCGCTTTTCGCCTACATACTGCAGCATGGATCTGAGATCTTTGGTATCTATCAGGAGCAGGCCCTCGTCATCGGCTATTTTGAAAATAACGGTCAGAATGTCCGTCTGTGTCTGGTTAAGGCCCAAAATACGGGAGAGCAGGA
>JAILIQ010000351.1 GCA_024695205.1 Lachnospiraceae bacterium | reverse complement strand
GAACCTCTTCCTTCGGTGCATCTTCCGCAGCCTGTTCCTGACCGGCCCGGGAGGCTCCCAGCTTTATCTTGTCCGCGGGAAGATATACCATCAGCATCTTCTCAAGCCTCTCGCCGTCAACCGGTTTAGTGATATAATCATCAAAGCCTTCGGCAAGGAATCTCTCTCTTGCTCCCGAGATCGCATTGGCCGTAAGTGCTATGACCGGAATGCTGCTGTTGGGATTGTTCTCAAGCTTTCTGATCCGCTTAAGGACCTCGATCCCATCCATCTCTGGCATCCTGTAATCAAGCAGTACAAGATCGTACGGCTTTTCCTGCATCATCGCAAGAGCCTCGGCCCCGCTTGAGGCTTCTTCGGTCAGGACTCTGGTACGCTTGAGCAGTGCCCGTACAACAGCCAGGTTCATCGGCGTATCATCGACAAGCAGCACCCTTGCCTCCGGTGCATGGAAACGCTCGCCTGTAACAACCTCTTCTTTCTGCCGGTCTTCGGTCCCTTCGTTTGTTACATCACCGACTGCGGTCCTGCTTATGACCTTTTGAGGTATAATAACATAAAATACCGAGCCTTGTCCATATATACTCTCAACATCTATCGCACCGTTCATATTTTTGATCAGAAGGTTCGTGATCGCAAGACCGAGTCCGCTTCCTTCAACGGTTTTATTCTTCTCGGTATCAAGTCTCGTAAATTTGTCGAATAGCTTTGCCCTGTCTTCTTCCCTGATGCCGATACCGGTATCCTTAACGGACATTAGCAGTTTAATGCTGTCTTTTCCGGTCTTTTCATAATTGACCTTCAGGGTCACGCAGCCCTTCTCGGTATATTTCACGGCATTGTTCATCAGGTTGAGCAGTATCTGCCTGATCCTTGTTTCATCACCGAGAAGCTTCTCGGGCGTTGTGGGCTCCACCTCGCATTTGAGCTCAAGACCCTTTGAATCTGCCTTGATCTTTATCATGTTCATGACATCGGAAACGAGGGTCGACAATTCATATACGCCTTCAACTATCTGGAAATTCCCGGCTTCGAGCTTCGAAAAATCAAGAATATCGTTGATCAGTGAAAGCAGTGTTCTGCCTGCTCCCTCGATGTTCCGTGCATACTCAAGGATCTGCCCGTCACAGCATTCGCGCAGTATCATCTCATCCATTCCGAGAACGGCATTGATGGGCGTCCTGATCTCATGCGACATACTTGCCAGGAAATTGCTCATGGCTTCGCTTGCGGCAAGCGCCTTCTGTTCCTCAAGACAGGCTAGCTGCGTAGCCTTGAGAATGCTTATGAGTTCATTCTGCGACAGAGGATTGGAGAAATAATATCCCTGCAGCAGATCGATATCATACTCCGCGATTAGATCGATCTGTTCTTTTTCTTCGATACCGGTCACGAGTATCTGCTTGCCAAGGCGCCTGAACATCGATGCGGTGTTCTCAAGGATTATCCTTCCGACCTGGGATTTCTGTGCTTCCTTTATCATGGTCCTGTCAAGCTTGACAATATCGATCTCCGCCGATGACGTAAGCGCGATATTGGAAGAACCGGTCCCGAAATTGTCGATCCCGAAGCTGCAGCCGTATTTTTTTAGCTTGCTTATGAAGCTCTTAAGCTGGTCATGATCGGTCGCAACGACAGCCTCCTTGATCTCGAAAGCGATCTTCGAAGGATCGATCGAATATTTTGAAATGGTGTTGATGACCCTGTCGGCGTACAGGGGCTGAGTACACTGTGAAACCGACAGATTGATGTTGATGCGGGCAACTCCCATCTCGGTAGGTATCCCGCTGTTAAGGAAATTACATACTTCTCCGAGAACAAAATCACCTATCTCGAATATCGCTCCGCTCCTCTCTGCAAGCGGCAGGAATTCCTCGGGATAGATATCCCCGTATTCATCGTCATGAAGTCTTACAAGAGCTTCGCATGCACAGATGCTCAGATCGATCGCCTTGTAGATCGGCTGATAATAAACTTCAAAGTGTTTATTCTCAAAACCACTGATGATCGCGCGGTCTATCAGGTTCTGCCTTACTATATACCGCAGGCTTTCCCCGCTTAAAACGTCATTGCTGCGTTTTGCGACTTCTGATACCGGACTGCCCACAAGCATCATAATATCGTCGACCGAACTGATATCCTTCGGGACATCGGCACACAGTACGGCCGCACTGTATCTTACGTCACGTTCTCCCAGATGCCAGGTATGCTCATAACGTTCCCTGATGCGGCGTGCAAGTTCAAGATTGTACTCACGGTCCGTATTCTCAAGCACTATGGCAAATGAACCTGCTCCGGCATAGTAGATCGAACTCTTCGGTACAAGGGTCTCGAGAAAGTCCGCATTCATTGCCGTGATGGCTCCCATGCCCGTAGACCCGCTGTAGGTCAGGAAATTGACCTGGTTTTTCAGTTTCAGTATGATCAGGCCGTACGCCAGTCCTATCTTTTCGAACATGCGCAGCCTGTATTCAAGGGCTATATGATTGTAAATATGAGTCCTCGGGTCGATCAGATCTTCCTCATTTTCAACGGTGACCATAAGTCCCACGAGCCCGATCGCCTGTGTAAACAGCTCCGTATGCACAGGATAAAACAAAAACTGTATGATGACACCCAGAGCGACGATGATGAAGAAAAAAGCCATCATCATCTTTCTTCTCCTGTTCAGGATACGCCAGAACCGCAAAACCAGTCCCACCGCAGTCAGATAATATATCAGACCCACCACATACGGAACAAACAGTCCGGCACCCCTTACATATGAACGATTGTCATCAAATCTGTACAGCCAGTGTACCAGAGGATTTATAAAGGCCATTATGAGCATTACGACCGGCGGTATAACAAAAGCTGCTCTTTTCCAGCCCTTAAACTCATAGTTGTACCCCGAAAGATAGATCACATATGCCGTAAATGCCGGAGCGAGCATGCAGTGCAGCACAAAATATACATACTGACATCCTTCCAGCAGGAAAAAAGCCGTATCCGATCCGCTCACAAACGGCCTTGCAAGAGCAGAAGTCAACGCAGCAAGAGCTGTGAAAAAAACATTCACAAGCATAAAGACAAACAACTTGTTATGCATCTTCTCGGGTTTTGAACGCACGATCGAATAAAAGATCGCTACCGCGCATATGATCATCGCAGCGCACTGGAATCCGGCCCGGTCAAACAATTCAGGTATCGAAACACTATTCATGTATTGATCTCCAAAACAAATGACACAACAGATCGATTTACTCAAAATAATATTTTACCCGATTTTCCGATAAAAAACAAGAATCATCGGTTTATTATTTTTTTTACTTTCATTTGGAAACAAAACGGAATATAATCAACACATCATTGAAATCTTATCGAAGCAACCGGAGTAACCGAATAGCTTGGAGGCTGTCCGATAACCGGTTATACAGGAGCAACGTAAACGTAAGTTTTGAGATTTCAAAAGGACTATAAGAGGTTAGAAAATGAGTTTTGTTGAATTTGAGCATGTTAAGAAAACCTATCATATGGGCGAGATAGACATCGATGCCTTAAAGGATGTCAATTTCAAGGTTGAAAAAGGCGAATTTGCCGTGATCGTCGGTGCCAGCGGCGCGGGCAAGACCACGATCCTCAATATTCTCGGCGGCATGGATACTGCAACTTCGGGCCGAGTCCTGCTTGACGGGGAGGAAGTCTCAGCTTTCGGAACCAGAAGGCTCACGACCTTCCGCCGGCACGATATCGGTTTTGTATTCCAGTTCTACAATCTGGTCCAGAATCTTACCGCGCTTGAAAATGTGGAGCTTGCTTCGCAGATATGCAAGGACCCGCTTGATGCGATGACTGTGCTTGAAAATGTGGGGCTTAAAGACCGTGCCAATAACTTCCCGGCCCAGCTTTCCGGCGGCGAACAGCAGCGTGTCGCGATAGCCCGCGCCCTTGCCAAGAATCCGAAGCTCCTTCTGTGCGACGAGCCCACCGGAGCACTTGACTACAACACCGGCAAGCTTGTTCTGTCGCTTCTGCAGGATGCATGCCGCAAACAGGGCATGACCGTGATCGTCATCACCCATAACCAGGCACTGACAGCAATGGCTGACCGGGTGATCACGGTAAAAAGCGGAACGATAACCGATATGCGCATCAATGATGAGATCGTTCCGGTGGAGGACATCGACTGGTAACCCTGCAGACCGTTTATTGTCCCGCTTCCCGTAACACTTTTTAAGACAATTTAATTCAGGTAAATAAATATAACTCAGAAATAAGGAAAGATCCATGAACAGAAACATGTGGAAAACCACTATTCGCGAGATCCGTCAAAGTCTTGGAAGATATCTTGCGATATTTGCGATCACAGCGTTGGGAGTCGGCTTCTTCGCAGGTCTTAAAGTTACCGGACAGGCCATGCGCGAAGTGACCGACAAGTATCTGAAAGATCATGAAATGTATGATTTCAGGCTGATCTCAACGATCGGTCTTACCGATGAGGATGTAAGCTCATTCGAAGCCATGAGCACCGTCGAAAATGTATATGGCGCCTATCAGGCCGATGCCGTTGTTTCCGACGGCAGCCGTGAATACGTAGTCCGCTTCCATTCGCTCGACAGCTCTGTCAATATACCGGAAATAAGCTCCGGCCGCCTCCCCGAACGTTCGGGTGAGCTTCTCGGGGATGCAAGGTATTATTCCGAGAGCTCTATAGGACAGACTGTAAGACTTGCTTCATCCAATACCGCCGATACGCTTGACAGTTTTTCAAGGCAGGATTTTACGATAGTCGGTCTTGCCTATTCCCCGCTTTATCTGAACTACGAAAGAGGTACTTCCTCCGTCGGAAACGGCAGCATAACGTATTTTTACTACATCCTTCCCGAAGATTTCGATATCGAAGCCTATACGGATATCTATCTGGCATTAAAGCAGAAAGAATTCATTTATTCGGACGAATACAATGATATGACGGACAGCCTTAAACCCGCATTTGAGGACGCTGTTGAAGAAAGAGCCCTTATTCGGTACAACGGGCTTTATTCCGATGCCGAAAAAGAACTTGGTGACGCCGAAGACGAGCTTAACGATGCCGGAAAGAAACTGTCCGATGCCCGCAAGGAGCTTGAAGACGCCGGGCTTGAGATCGCTGACAAGGAAAAAGAGCTTGAAGACGCCAGGCTCGAGATCGCTGACAAAGAAGCCGAACTTGCCGACGGCGAACGCAAGATCTCGGAAAACGAAAGCAAACTGGAGGATGCCGAAAAAGAGATCCGTAACAATGAAGACCGCCTGAAAGAAGCGGAATCCGCGATCCTTGACAATGAAACCCGACTGGACGAAGCGGATGATAAGCTCGCACTCGGTAAGGAAGAGCTTGATAAAGCCTCTGCCATGATCGCAGAAAACGAGCAGACGCTTGCTCTTGCCGCCGAAGAGCTTGCCGCTAAAGAAACAGAGCTTACCGCGGCCGAAACCGAGCTTGACAATTATTCCGCAATGCTTCATACAGGCATCCCGGGTGCCGGGTATTCCGAAGAGGAACTTGCCGGGATCATGAGCGAGCTTGAAATGAGGCGGACACAGATCGAAGAAGGAAAGGCAGCTCTTGCGGCAGGAAAGGCTCAATACGGGGAAGGACTTTTAAAACTGGCAGCCGGTCGCGGCGAATACGAGGAAAAGCTCGCAGAATACGAAAGTGCCGCAGCCGGGGTTGAAGCAGGCCTCGCTGAGCTTGAAAATGCAAAGGCAGAACTTGAAAAAGGCCGCAGGGAACTTAAAACGGCCAGAAAAGAGGTTAAAGAAGGCCGTAAGGAACTTGAAGATGCAAAAGCAGAGCTTGAAGACGGCAGACAGAAACTGGCCGATGCAAAGGCCGAGATCGCGGACGGCGAGATAAAGCTTGCCGACGGCAGGCAGGAGCTTTCAGACGGCGAAGCCGAACTTACCGAAAAGGAAGCCGAATTTGCCGACGCGAAGCAGAAGGTTGCCAATGCCAAAGAAGAACTTGCGGATTTTAAAAAGCCTTCAACCTATGTGCTTACCCGTAAGGAAAATATAGGTTATTCATGTTTTGAGAATGACTCGACCATAGTAGACGGAATCGCCGTGGTCTTCCCGGTATTCTTCTTTCTCGTGGCTGCACTGGTCTGCGTTACCACGATGAGCAGGATGATCGAGGAACAGCGCACCCAGATAGGCGTGCTTAAAGCACTCGGTTACGGTGAGGCCTCCATTATGTCAAAATATATGATCTACTCGGGAAGCGCATCCGTAATGGGCTGTATCGGCGGATTCTTTGCCGGCTGCTACGCATTTCCGAGGATAATCTGGATCGTATACGGGCTGATGTACGGCTTTACCGATATCGAATTCGTCTTCAACCCCGTGCTCTTTATCATCTCACTTATAGTAGCCCTGCTCTGCTCTGTCGGAACGACCTATATCTCCTGCAAACACGACCTGCATCAGAAAGCGGCCGAGCTGATCCGCCCCAGAGCCCCAAAGAACGGAAAAAGGATCTTCCTTGAGAAGATCACATTCCTCTGGAGAAGGATCCCGTTCCTTCATAAGGTTTCGATCCGTAACATATTCCGCTATAAGGGCAGGTTCATCATGATGCTGCTCGGTATCGGAGGATGTACCGGGCTTATCATAACCGGCTACGGCATACGCGATTCGATCAGCGAGATAGCCGATGAACAGTACACTCAGATCCTTGTTTACGATGAGATGATCAATTTCTCGGAGCAGATGGATCCCGTTTCCCTCAAAAGCTTCGAATCCGGCTTTAAAGACAGTATAAGCAGTTTCATGCCCGTTTGTCAGACCTCTGTCGATCCAGTCGGTACAGGTTCCATCCGTTCGGTAACGATGATAACCTTTGCGCATGAGGATAACTGGACAGACGTTATCCGCCTGCATGACAGCAGCGGGAGGCAGCTTGCGTTTCCCGGACCGGGCGAAGTGATCCTCTCTCAGAACGTAGCCAAGATCAATAAAGTTTCCATAGGCGATAAGATCACCTTCCGGGACTCCGATTTCAATGAATATAACCTTACGGTCTCGGGCATCTGTGAGAATTTCTTCAGCGCCTATGCCTATATCAATGCAGACACCTATGTTTCATCGGTTTCGGGTGATACCTTCGAAAATGATCCGCCCTACAAGTCAGCCGTTGTCAATATCGTCGAAGGAACGGACCTGCATGAAGCAGCCGCCTCGTTCATGAACCACGACAGGGTAAGTGCCGTCAATGTCAATGCTGACACGCTTGAAATGTTTTCAAAAATGATGGAGGCAATGAACTATATTGTACTGCTTGTGCTCTTCTGTGCCGCTGCGCTTGCGTTTATCGTGCTTTACAATCTGACCAATATCAATATCACGGAACGCATCAGGGAGATCGCTACCATCAAGGTTCTGGGTTTCTATCCTTTTGAGACCGCATCCTATGTTTTCCGTGAGAACCTGGCTCTTACCGCCATGGGTGCGCTAGTCGGCATTCCCGTCGGCATCTGGCTGCACAGCTACGTTATGTCCAATATAAAGATCGACATGGTGACATTCGATGTCCACATCAATACCCCCAGCTTTGTATATTCGCTGCTGTTCACCTTTGCGTTTGCCATATTTGTCGATCTGGTAATGTTCTTTAAGCTCAAAAATATAAATATGGCCGAATCGCTTAAGTCGATTGAATAGGATCAAAAAAAGAGCAAAGCTCATGTTTTTTGAGGTAATTTCACCGAATCGCGCCTTGTTAGCCGGATTGGAAAGGTTTTCGGACATTCTGACGGTGCGACTTGATATTTTTTCAAAAAAATGTAATATTAAAATATCTGCATTACCATCATTTTAAAGGGGAAG
The DNA here is from genome assembly GCA_024695205.1 of Lachnospiraceae bacterium. Lineage (GTDB taxonomy): Bacteria > Bacillota > Clostridia > Lachnospirales > Lachnospiraceae > RUG11977. Next base: position 22,804 of record JAILIQ010000351.1, on the reverse strand, counting down.
TCAGCATATGAAATACGACGATATTCTCAACAGCAGATTTGCTGAACCGGCTGCAATAATCTCTTATAACGGCGGCACCGTTTATACACTGTCGGTCAATTCGAAATTCATACCCGAGCTCTGGATGAACATTGCCGAGCAGGATTATATCAATGCGGATATTCATGCAAGCTTTGATGATGAGAACCTGAATATCTATATCAGGGCTATCGAAAAAGCGATATCGACCGGCGAAGAAACAACCGTAGAAACCTGGCGTTCACTTGTTTCCAACTGCTGCGGCTTTGACAGGATATGTCTTAAGAGCCGCCTTATCCCGCTTGAAAACGGCCCCGAAGGTGCCATTATCTACGAATCGGTCCGTAACATCACCAATGAGAAAAGGACGCAGGACACGCTTCTTGATATTGAACACCGCTATAAATCCGCAAGTGAACAGATCAATATCTACAACTGGGAATATACGATAGCAACAAAAGAAATGCGTCCCTGTTACCGCTGTATGAGGGATCTGGGGCTTCCCGCCCTGGTCACCAACTATCCCGAACCTGCGATAGACATGGGCATCTTCCCGCCCGACTATGCCGATTTTTACCGCGACATGATGCGTAAGATCGATAACGGCGCAAAAGAACTTGAGGCCGATATCCCGCTTACCGTAGGCCGCGTTCCTTTCCGTGTAAAATACACCACCGAATTTGACGATCAGGGAAATCCCGTTAAAGCCTTCGGTTCGGCTACTCTTATTTCCGATACCGAACTTGGGCGCATCAAGCTTGACAATCAGATAATCGCCAGTCTTGCCGAGGAATATCAGGGCATTTTCATGATGGATTTCAAAAATGACCGCGTCAACATCATCAAGGACAGCGATATCTTTACACTCGATAAGGATTCGGACTGCAATGAACTTGCCGGACAGATAGTTGCCAAGCTTCCGGAGCTTCCTGAGGAACATGTAAGATCATTCAGCGATATCAATGCTCTGAGGACTTCACTTTTTAAAGACAGCGACATAAGGGCATTTGTCTATAAGGATGAACCGAACAGCCGCTGGATCCGCATAGATTATCATGTGATCGAGCGTAATGACGATCAGGTTGACCGGATCCTTATCACGGCCTCGGTGCTTGACGATCTCAGCGCCCAGAAAATGGATGCCGACCGTCTGATAGCCGAGCAGAAGGCTGAACTTGAAGACCGTCAGACCATGCTCGAGGCTGCCATAGATGAAGCAAACAAAGCCAATAAAGCCAAAACAGTCTTCTTTTCAAATATGTCTCACGACATCCGCACCCCGATGAGCGCCATCAACGGCTTTTCAAAACTTGCCAAGGAAGAGCTCGATAACAGAGCCCATCTTGAAGATTATCTCGACAAGATCGTAACGGCAGGGGATCATCTGCTGAGTCTTATCAATGATATCCTTGATATGAGCCGGACAGAAAGCGGTAAAATGGAGCTGCATCCCGTTCCTGTCCGATTAAAGGAACTTGTTGTCGAATGCGCGGACATGATACGGGGCAAGACCGAAGAGAAAGATCAGCACTTTACTGTTGATATCGACCGTCTCGGTGACGATCGTGTCAGCTGCGACAAATTAAGATTCCGCCAGATACTGCTCAATCTTCTTTCAAACGCTTATAAATTCACGCCCGAAGGCGGAAGCATTTCTCTTTCCTCAGCACTTACCGGACGGGACGACAAGCTCAACTATGAGTTCCGTATAAAAGATACCGGCATCGGCATGTCCAAGGAATTCAGCGAACAGATCTGGGATGCCTTCACACGTGAAAAAACAAGCACCGTCAACGAAACCCAGGGAACAGGGCTCGGCATGGCGATCGTTCGCAACATTGTAAACATGATGCACGGCACGATCGAGCTCAAAACGGAATTGGGCAAGGGCAGCGAGTTCATTATCCTCCTGTCTCTCGATCCTGTCCAGGAGGCTTCCGGAGCATCTGAAACGTCAGGAGTATCGGGAGTATCCGGAGTAACCGGAGTACCCGGAGTAACCGAAGTATCCGATGGATCAGGAGATTCCGGGGATCAGCTTCATACTGCTGGCACGGAAGGCGCATCCGGTGATTCAGACAGCAATGATCCGATGAAGAAACGCTACGACGGTGTCAATATCCTCGTTGTCGACGATACCGAACTGAATCTCAAGCTCGCCGAATATGTTCTTCAAAGATACGGTTTTAACGTACAGGAGACCAAGAGCGGAATTGAAGCGATCGAGATCGTAAAAGCCTCCAAGCCCGGCGACATCGATCTTATCCTGATGGATGTTTCGATGCCCGTCATGAGCGGTCTTGAGGCCACCCGCAGGATCAGGGCGCTGCCCGATGCAGCACTTGCGCGGATTCCCATCATCGCAATGACTGCCAATGCTTTTGCTTCCGATATCAAGGATGCGCTTGACGCAGGTATGAACGCGCATGTTCCGAAGCCCTTCGATGAGAAGGATCTGATCACGAAGATCGCGGTTAATCTGGGGTAATAGACTGTAATAGATTATAATAGGCGCCGGTTTCCGGCTTAATATCACAGGCACGCTGATATTAAGCCGGAAACCGGCGCAGTAAGTCATGTCCCACAGATTCAGTTTTAGTAGATCATCTTAATTTAGGTCATCTGATATCAGCCCATGCTCTTGATTCGTTCGCATACCTGCTCGTACATATCGGTGTATTTTGCAAGTTTGGCTTTTTCTTCTTCGAGCTTGGCGGCGGGTGCTTTATTTACGAAGTTCGGGTTGCCGAGCATTCCGTTTACACGCTTTAATTCTCCTTCAAGGCGGGTCTTTTCCTTCTCGAGACGTTCCTTCTCCTTGGCAATGTCTACAAGCTCTGCAAGCGGGATATAGATCGTTGCGCCGTGGATAACGGTTGAAACAGCGTCATCGGCGATGCCTGCCTTATCCGCCTGAACGGTTACTGATGATGCGCCGCCGAGATTTGAGAAGAATACCTTGCTGTTCTCAAATACCGAACGTACCTCGTCAGAATCGGAAACTACGAATACCGCAGCTTTCCTGCTTGCGGGAACATTCATATCAAGTCTTAACTGGCGGATGCCCTTAACGGCTTCCTTGATGATCTCAACGGCTTTCTCCTCATCGGTAAAACACCTTGAATCACTGTAAACAGGCCAGCTCGAGATCATTATTGACTCATTTTTATCCAAGCTTCCCTGCTCTTCCTTCAGTGTGCAGAATATCTCTTCCGTAACAAACGGCATATAAGGATGGAGAAGCTTAAGCGCATCTACAAGGACCTTATTCAAAGTCCACATTGCAGCCTTCTTGCTGGTCGCATCATCTCCGTACAGACGAGGCTTAACCATCTCGATGTACCAGTCGCACAGATCATCGTAGATAAAGTCATATATCTTCTGCGCAGCTATACCGAGTTCGTATTTGTCGATAAGATCGGTAACATCACGTATCACATCGTTCTCTCTCGAAATGATCCATTTGTCGGCATCGGTAAGAGTATCCGCAAATACCTTCATTTCAGCATCAAAATCAAGATCGATACCGGCTTCCTTCATCTGGGTCATGTTCATCATGATGAAACGGGATGCGTTCCAGACCTTGTTGGCGAAATTACGCGAAGCCTCAACCCTCGACATGTAGAAACGCATGTCATTACCCGGCGCATTTCCGGTGATCAGTGTAAAGCGAAGCGCATCTGCACCGTATTTGTCGATGATCTCAAGCGGATCGATACCGTTGCCGAGTGATTTGCTCATCTTGCGGCCCTGATCGTCACGTACAAGACCGTGGAACAGAACGGTATGGAAAGGACGCTTTCCCATCTGCTCATAGCCTGAGAATATCATCCTGATAACCCAGAAGAATATGATATCATAGCCTGTAACAAGAACATCCGTAGGATAGAAATAATCAAGTTCTTCGGTTTTCTCGGGCCATCCGAGTGTCGAGAAAGGCCAGAGTGCCGATGAAAACCAGGTATCAAGAGTATCGGGATCCTGCGTAAGATGCGTACTGCCGCACTTACAGCATTTCTCCGGTGTTGTCTTCGCAACGGTGATCTCGCCGCAGTCATCGCAGTACCATGCGGGGATCCTGTGTCCCCACCAGAGCTGACGGGAAATACACCAGTCACGGATATTGTCGGTCCAGTTGTAATAGGTCCTGTCCATTCTGTCGGGAACGAGCCTGATATCACCTGTCTTAACCGCTTCAACGGCAGGCTTGATCATCTCATCCATTTTTACGAACCACTGCTTTTTGATCATAGGTTCAACAGTGGAATGGCAGCGCTGGCAGGTTCCTACATTATGCGAATAGTCCTCGATGCGTACGAGAAGTCCCATCTCATCGAGTTCTTTTACGATCTGCTTTCTTGCTTCGTAACGGTCCATTCCGACGAACTTGCCGCCGTTTTCATTGATCGTTGCATCATCGTTCAAGATATTGATCTCAGGCAGATTGTGGCGCTTGCCTACCTCAAAGTCGTTAGGGTCGTGAGCGGGAGTGATCTTAACCACGCCGGTTCCGAAATCCTTCTCAACATAATCGTCGGCGATGATCGGGATCTTACGGTCAACAAACGGAAGCCATACGAAACCGCCGATTATATCCGCATATCTCTCATCGTCTGGATTAACGGCGATCGCGGTATCTCCGAGCATAGTCTCGGGACGTGTTGTCGCAAATTCAAGGAAGCGTGTCTTTGAAATGCTGCCGTCAGCCTCAACAAAAGGATACTTGATATGCCAGAAATGTCCTGCCTGATCCTCGTACTCAACCTCCGCGTCCGAGATCGCGGTCTTACAGTTGGGACACCAGTTGACGATCCTTGAGCCCTTATATATCCAGCCCTTATCGTAGAGCTTCGTAAATACTTCGGTTACGGCCTTGTTGCAGCCCGCATCCATTGTGAAGCGCTCTCTGTCCCAGTCACAGGATGAACCGAGCTTTTTAAGCTGTTCTACGATCCTTCCGCCGTACTCTTCCTTCCATTTCCATGCTCTCTCAAGGAATTTCTCACGTCCGAGTTCTTCCTTGGAAGTGCCTTCCTTCCTGAGAGTTTCAACGATCCTGGCCTCGGTCGCGATCGATGCATGGTCGGTACCGGGCTGCCAGAGCGCGTTATAGCCCTGCATCCTCTTAAAACGGATAAGGATATCCTGCATTGTGTTGTCAAGAGCATGCCCCATATGAAGCTGTCCCGTGATATTGGGCGGCGGGATCACTATCGTAAAAGGTTTTCTTGTTCTGTCAACTTCGGCATGAAAATACTTCTTATCCATCCATTTTTTGTAAAGACGATCCTCTATCTGCTTGGGATCATAGGTCTTCGCAAGTTCCTTGCCCGAAGCCTTTGAATAGCTTTCGATCATATCACTCATAACTGATTTTTCCTTCCATTTTTTATGATTACCCTTAATCTTATGATTTATACAAATTTTTGTCAACATCTATTTGCCGTAAAACAACGGAATTCTTTAATTTACGGCTTCTTCATACATTGCCTTCATACACGTATTTCAGATTTTCTCTTGCAGCATCCGCCAGTCTGTATATTGTTTCGACAGGAGTTGCAGCTTTATCCGTCATATGAAAACGGGGGAAAAATCTTGTGATATGAAGAGGTATCTCATTTCCCGGGACTTTCCCTTCCAGACCCGCTATCCAGCCGCTTAAATTCCTTATCTCGTCCTCACTGTCATTTTCTCCGGGAATGATAAGCGTGGTAAGCTCCACATGGCAGGTCTTGACCGCCTCCCTGATAAAATCCTTCACCATGTTCAGATCTCCCTTTACCAGATCCCTGTAAAATCCGTCGGTAAAAGCCTTAAGATCGATATTCATTGCGTCAATGAAGGGACTGATTTCGTTAAAAACCTCAAGGCTTGCGGTCCCGTTCGTTACAAGGACATTGTCAAGACCGATCTCTTTTACAAGCCTTGCTGTATCCCGGACATATTCATAACCGGTAAGCGGCTCATTGTATGTAAATGCCACTCCGATATTGCCCTGCTCCACAAGCTCCGCTGCCGTACCTGCGATCCTTTCGGGCGAAATATACTCGAAGGAATCCGGTGTTTCAGAATAGAATTCAACCACGTCAGACCAGGAAATATCGCTGTTCTGGCAGAAAGGGCATCTTAAATTGCAGCCGTAGGAGCCTATTGAAAGCACCTTCCTCCCCGGTTTATACCTGCGAAGAGGCTTCTTTTCGACCGGATCAAGTGCAGCGGATGTTATCCTGCCGTAATTTGCGGCTTCGATCCTGCCGTTCCTGCAGCTGCGCGCTCTGCAGAAGCCTGTCTGCCCCTCTTCAAGCCTGCAATGCCTGAAACACACATCACACTGTATTTTTGCCATTTTACCCCTTTCCGGACCGGCTCTTGCAAAAACTCATCGTTCATCACACTCTTTAATGTGCCTTTCCCTTGAATCTATGCGAATCCGCCTCATCACACATGCCTTACGACTTCAAACCTGTACAGGTCTATACTGCTGCCGGGGGCTATATTGGCTTTGCGCATCGCGATCGATATCTGCCGGTCAACCGTATCCACCCCGTCCAGATCAGGCAGAAGAAGTCCGCGTTTTGAGCCGCACTGCACGATAACACCGTATTTCTTTACATCAAGATCGTCCTTTGATTCGATCTGTTCGGGAGTACTTAAAACATCCACATTGATATCAAGCCATTTCAGCTCATCCTCTTCGACCGGATCGAACCTCGGATCGTCGGATACAGCGCTTACGGCATTTTGAATGATCTCCTCGGCAAGATTCTTTCTTGTGGGTAAAAATGTGCCGATACAGCCCCTCAAGCGGTCATGCTTATGTACGGATACAAATACTCCGGACCTTGATTCAAGCAGTTCAGGCGGAACCCAGTCGGGCATTTTCATGACCTTCCTGTTTTTAACGTAATATTCCGCCGAAGCCCTTGCCAGCCTGACATAGACGTCACTTTTTTCGCGTCCGGCCGTTAATTCCTTCTCTTCGGCCTCAAGCCTGAGCTTTAGAAATTCCCGTTCACCGCACACCGATGCATCGGTTTCGTCAGGATAAAACGTGCATATCCCGTATCCCACACCGGTCACATCCTCGTGGGAGAGCTGTTGCGGCTTAACTCTCACTCCGTCAAGCGCACCGGCCATTATCACAAATGACCTGTGCCCGCATTCAGCCGCCTTTTCACAGAAGCTCTCACTGAAATCGAAAAGCTCTCCAAAACGGGCATTGCCGCATACATCCATGATCCTGGCATCGTATTCAGGACCCTCCTCTGCAAAACCGTAAGGTCCGTATGACTGAAGCTTATGCGAAAGGTCGCCGCTTGCGATATAAACGACTCTTCTGCCAAGCCTCTCCGCAGTATCCCTGATCATCATACCGTATTCATAATGCATCGGCAGATCGAGTCCCGAAAGGCCGGTGCGCACCAGCCTGAAATCCCTGTATTTCTGCATTATGAAGTACAGAGGCACCATCGTCCCGTGATCAAGGGCTCTATTCTTTTCTCCCAGTGTTCCCGCAGGGAAATGCCGGTCTGCAGCGAGCCCCGACAGGCAATCAACAAATTCCGTGTCATATTCGACATCGAATCTCACGTCCGGTGCACCGAATTCGGAAAAGCTCCCGTGTGCCGTCTTTCCCGGAGAAATATGAAAATAATCCGAATACATTACCGAATGCGGACTTGAAATGATTATCGTATCGGGCTTCAGACCGGCTATTTCCCCGGCAACCCTCATATAAGAATCCGTAGTTTTCCGAACCTGTTTTTCCCCGCCTTTTCCGACCTGAGGAATGATCATGGGCGGATGCGGTACCATAAAAGCTGCAATGATCGACATATCCGGCGAGCCTCCTTATTTATTGTCAGACTGATAGTCTTTATTGATCTTCCGCATTTTTTAAGTAAATGCCTGTTAAGCTTCTGCTCTGGCGAAAATCACATTTTAGTACCGTTTTCATCATATGCTCTGCAGGCATATGCCGGGCAGTAAATCATGAGATGACCATGCCGGTACAAATAAAGTATAACCGCAAGTTATCTGTCTGTCCATAAAAAGACATTTTAATGATCGCGTGAAAAGCAAGCTTACAGGGTTATCATGCTTGCAAGGCTGTGAATAAGTAACCATAAGTTGACAGTAGACGCCCTTACGATTATACTCATGATATTATTCCAGTTTTTTAAGAAAGGTTTTACTCAACAGTCATGAAAAATATGACAGAAGGCAATATTTCCCGGAATATTGTGCTGTTCGCTCTTCCCGTCTTCCTCGGACAGCTTCTCCAGCAGCTATACAATATCATTGATTCGATAGTCGTCGGAAGGGTACTCGGACCGGAAGCCCTTGCCGCAGTCAGTTCCTCGGGAAGTCTTATATTCCTGATGGTTGGCTTTATACAGGGACTCTTTCTCGGAGCCGGTGTTATCATAGGCAAACGTTTTGGCGCAAAGGATTACGAAGGTGTTCATACAGCAGTTCATACAGCAGTCGCTTTCGGTCTTATAATGGGACTTGTCCTGACTCTGGCCGGGATAGAAGTGACACCGCTTCTGCTGCGTCTTATGGGCACTCCGGAGAATGTAATGCCCAATTCCGTTGCTTATTTCCGGGTTTATTTCATAGGCGGGCTCGGCAGTGTCATGTACAATACCTGCTGCGGTATCTTCCAGGCAATGGGTGATTCGAAGCACCCGCTCTATTACCTGATGACAAGCGCGATCACCAATACAGTGCTTGATATCATCTTCGTCCGTTTTCTGGGGTTAGGTGTATCCGGAGCGGCTGCAGCGACCGTAATAGCCCAGTTCTTAAGCGCAGCCCTTGCATTTCGCAAGCTGACCTGCGTGGACGGCGAGCACCGTGTATACATAAATCGCATCCGTATCGATGTTAAAACTCTTAAGCAGGAACTCAAACTCGGTTTTCCGACGGGTATCCAGAATTCCGTCATCGCTATCGCAAATGTTATCGTGCAGTCCAATATCAATGCTTTCGGAAGCATTGCAATGGCAGGCTGCGGCAGTTATTTCAAGATCGAAGGCTTTGCTTTTCTCCCGATAACGAGCTTCTGTGCCGCCCTTACCACATTTATCAGCCAGAATCTCGGCGGTCGCGAATATGATCGCGCCCGGCGCGGTGCCAGGTTTGGTATCCTTATGGGTGTGATCCTTGCCGAACTGATAGGGATTGTTTTCTTTATTGCCGCGCCTTCAATGATCTCACTGTTCAGCAACGATCCGGAAGTTATCGCTTTCGGCGTTTCACAGGCCCGCACCGAGGCCCTGTTCTACTGCCTTCTCGCGCTCTCGCACTGCATGGCCGGAATATTGCGCGGTGCAGGCAAAACAACGGTCCCGATGTTTGTAATGCTTGCCTGCTGGTGCCTTATCAGGATAACGTATATCACTGTCGTCGTGCGCCTTTTCCCGGTCATAAGGACGATATTCATAGCCTATCCGCTCACATGGACCTTAAGTTCGATCATCTTTGTCATCTACTACTTTAAGGCAGACTGGATACATACATTTGACAGAAAAAAAGAATTAACATGATTTTTCTGCTGATTTTTATCATCTGATGATCTGAACACCAACGTCGGTAGATACAAAAATACGGGAATCGCATTTGCTCACATCGATGCTCGTCAGCCGATTACCAAAACAGTTCAAATCTTTCAGCGCGGTGTTCTTGCTCACATCAATGCTCGTCAGCTGATTATAGTCGCAGTGCAATTCCGTCAGCTTGGTACTCCTACTCACATCAAGGCTTGTCAACTGGTTGTTGACGCAGTGCAAATATGTCAGTTCAGTGTTTTTGCTCGCATCAAGGCTTGTCAGCTGGTTATTGCCACATACCAACAATGTCAGATCGGTGTTTCTGCTCACATCAAGGCTTGTCAACTGGTTATGGCCACAGTACAAAACTTCAAGCTCGGTATTCTTGCCCACATCGAGAATCGTCAACTGATTTTCTTCGCAGTCCAAATTAGTCAACTTGGTGTTCTTGCTCACATCAAAACTCGTCAGCTGGTTATAGCCGCAGTACAACCCTGTCAACTCAGTGAAGTATTCTATCCCCTTGAGGTCTTGAATCCCCATCCCGGCTACATCGATTTCATTAACCTTGCATTCTGTATCAGACAGTTTTCCATTCCCATCAATATCGAGAATCCCCTTTACATAATCTCTGAATAACTCATCAGGGAAATTATTCCCGTTAATCTCAACCTCCGTCTCAGCAATAGGTGTAGGGGTTGGTGTGGGAGTGGGAGTGGGTGTGGGTGTCGGAGTCGACGTAGGTGTAGGACTCGGTGTAGGTGTAGCTGTAGAGGTAATATCATGTTCAGGTGTCAACGTAGCTATTGGTTCTATAGTTGATGTAAGTGCAGCTGTTGGCTCAATAGATGTCGGAACAGGAGTTGCCTCTTCTTGAACGCTGTCTTCTATCCTTTTCTTTTTCCTCTCGACTCTTTTGATATCTTCGTCATCAACATTCTCAAGAGCCTCTTCAAGTACTTCCTTAGCAAGTTCAAGTTCGCCCACTTCCATATATGCCTCAGCCAGCTCAATATAGGCATCGGCGTTCTTCGGGTCGATGGCAATTGCGGCCTTGTATGCGATGATAGCCTGTTCGTAGTTCAGATCAGCCACATATTTACGCGCGAGCTTCAGCTGTCTTGTTGCTTTTCCGGCCGGACTGATACTGTTCGCCACTGCGATACCCCCGGCCGTGCCCGCGATGATCACAACAACAGCAACTATTATTATCCATATCGGAAAGCGTCTTTTCTTTGTGATCACTTCAACCTGCTTATCATTGTTATCCATATGCTTCCCCCAATTCTGCCCCGTTATCGGCTGCCGCAAACATATTCATCCATGCTTCGGACATATCCCTGAATCTGTCTACACTGAAATATTAAATGAAAAAGCACCAACTTTCAATGTAAAATATGAAAAGTGCGTCACGGCCCGGGCACTCGAGCGTTGTGTAATCTTAATATCGCATTCCAAGTAAAGCAAAGGGCTCGTTCGGGAGTTAAACGGACATAGCCCTTCTGAATTCTTGGCACGATTTAATATAGGGGCATCGCACTTTTGCTGCGACTGCCCCTATAAATTTACATCTCTGTCATCTTGCTCTTCTTTACGGTAATTGTGGCACCTGTTACAGTCTGTGTTATCTGTGTTACAGGATTACCGTTATCAACAAGGTTCTTTTGCCGATCTGTCGGCAAGCACCACACCGGTTACCGTACCGGCTGTGATCACTACCGCAAGAGCAGCTACAAGGATCTTTTGGCTCATAATGAATTTCATCATAATCCTGCCCCTCATCATTTTGTGATTTTCACTGGTTGTACAGGCTCAGCGCAGCCCCTGCGGGTGCTGCGATATTCAGGTTCTGGCCCTTGTCATAGGTTCCGGTTACTATACCGGTGACCGAGCCGTTTTCATCAAACAGCGGCGCCCCACTGCTGCCCCCGGAAACAGGTGCCGTAAATATTATCATACTTACATCCTCCGTTTCCCAAATACCGCATACATTACCCTTTGTTAAAAGATTGACAAGCCCGAACTGGCTGCTTATCGTAAAAACTTCGGTTCCCCTTGCCGGAAGCCCTTCCATAAGCACAAGCGGTTCCATCCCCGCATCTTCAGGTAAGGCACATATACATATATCAGAGTTCTCATCATCATCGATAAGACGGTCTATCCTGAAAGTAGTACCGTCGTCCAGTGTTGACATCATATAGTCCATATTGACTACAACATGACGCGCAGTGATCAGGATCGATCCGTCAAATGCCGCAAATCCGCTTCCTGTCGATATCCTGTCTCCGCGGTCATTATAGACCTCGAGTTTTACAACAGACCCTGCAAGCCTGTCATAATCCCCGGCAGATGCATCCTTTTTTCCCTCCCCGTACGGCGCAGGAGTATCCGTAGTCTCCGGAATCACCTTACCCGTCGGCGCAGGAGTATCCGTAGTCTCCGGAATTACTTCACCTGTCGGCGCAGGAGTACCCGTAGTCTCCGGAATCACCTTACCCGTCGGCACAGGAGCACCCGTAGTCTCAGGAATTACTTCACCCGTCGGTACAAGAGTATCCGTAATTACTGCTTCCGTTTCATTTCCGGAAGTCTGCTTCGAAGTGCATGCCGCTGTAAAGATCATCACACAGAAGAAAACTATTCCGATATGGATTTTGAACATTTTTTGAAATCGATGCATAAGAGATCTCCCGATTAATATTATACACTAAAACTAAAGATGAATAAATCCTTCTTTCGTAATTCCAAAATTACATTTGTATAGTAAACTGGCGTATCCCGATCTTTTCATACCGTTTTTTTGACCGGATCATAGTCGTTTGATCATATATATTTATTCATATTTCTTCCAAAGACCGCCACACCCTTTCATCCGGGCGCCGCCTCTTCCTCCGGACTCCATTTTACAGAATGAACCCGCAAATTTCTACTGCGGGTTCATTCTTTGGAACAGGCCGGATCATCTGTCCGTATCACTGCCTGTTATAGTTATTTTGGAAACGCTGATCAGGTATTTACACTCGCAAAGCGATCCGGGAAAACGATGGATCAATCAAGCGGATACCTCGGAAGGATATAAGTAACGGTCAGTTCAAGCGTTTCAAATATGTCTTCGTCATCAGGAACAAACGCAACTTCAAATGTCAGTCTCTGACCGGCATATCTTAAATCCGTCAGGTCCAGATCAGCGTCCGAAGGATTTTTAAATACGTATTGGCCATGATCCTCGGGAACACCATATCCCATCGGATACATAAACAGCGCCCCTTGCATATTTTCCTTGCGATGCCATTCGTCCTGTTCAGATGCAGGAAGTTCAGCAAGATCATCCGGCAGCCTCATACTCCACCAGCCCATTAATTCGTCATTGTAAGGGAAGACTGAGACTCCGGCAAGCATTGCTTTTGCAGTATGTTCAAGCGTCGGATTGACTTCGAACAGTTCTGCCAGAGATGCCTTTTTATATTCATCATCTACAGACATGTTAAAGTTCCTGAGATCCCTGTCCATATCGACTGTTATACTTGAACCGCTTACAGTATGTACTTCATTCCCTTCACCGGTATACAAAGCGAGCTTGACCTTCAATGTCTCGGTCACGATATGTGAAGGATCGTGACTGCACTGTAATGTCTGACTTCCTGTTTCCCAGCCTGTACACTGATCATATCCCTCAATGTTTTGTATGATCGGCTGTGGATCAGTCTTGGAAAGTATTACATAATCATGTCCCAATGCTTCCTGTACCACTGTTTCAGTATATGTTCCGGCAAACGCTCCGGTAGTGAATACTGCCGTGTATTCTGTCTCTCCGTCTGTTTCACAGGATACAGCGGTAATGACCCTGCTTGCGATCGTTGTTGATGTTTCTTCCTCAACCAATGAAGGATCGGTTCTTGACGTCCTGTATGCCCGTACAGAAGACATATCCGCTGCCCATTCATACTCGATCGCATTCCAGTCGGCATCCGTCGAATCGGTCTCAACCTTCTTGGTCCGGGTTCCAAATACGGCCTCGGTAAATACAGCCGTATATGTTTCTTCACCCTTTTGGGTCGCTGTTGCTGCTCTGGTTATATCTTTGGTAATTGTTACTGTCTCGCTTTCGGTATGCGAAGCATCATTTGAACAGATGCGTGATGCTGTCGCTCTCATGCCGGCAAGATCCCATTCAACCGAAACCTCACCCCATGAATGTCCCGTAGCCGCTATTCTTTCGGTCTTTGTCTGCTGTGTGAATACATCGGGATAAGTCGTAAATGCCCTGGTGGTATACTGTATCCGGCCATCGGCATCACAGGTTGCATTACTGATGATCCTTGAATCAGCAGCCACAGTCTCTGTCCGGTCAAAGCTGTGATCGGTCAGACAAGGCATGCTTGCAGTCACACTGCGGTTATTGGCAGCCCATGTGTATGTAACCTCACCCCACTCCGCTTCAAGCGCAGGTATGGTCTCAAATACCGTTCTGCCGCAGTCAAGACACTCTCTTCTCTGCCTGCCCGGTGCAAGACAAGTGGCCTCTTCAAGGATCTCGGGATCACTTAAATGAATATGATTGTCCGGATCCCATCCGTTATCAAGATCCCGTGTCTGCCCGCAGACAGTACAGGTAACCCTGAGTATACCGTGTTCACTGCAGGTATTCTCCTTAACCACAACACCGTTGGCCCTGTCAAATGAATGAGCGCCTGTTGCGGGAAGTATGTCTGTTTTCACAAGATGGCAGCCTGTACATGTAAATCTTGCCATGCCCGTCTCACCACAGGTCGGAGAAATGATCACATAGTCTTCGGTCCATGTATGAGCATCGGGTTCAAGCTCAAGTTCCAGTGTATATATCTGTCCGCATTCCGAACAGGTACATTCACCGTATCCGTGTTCACTGCAGGTTGATACTTTTATTACCGAAATACTGCTTCCGGGAATATGTTCGCCTGTGGCCGGCACAACCTTGCCATGCTCGATTATCTCACCACAGTCCTTACATTTCACATCTCCGGTATAACCGTCTTTGCCACAGGTCTCAAGTACATACCCTATGATCTCGGATGAAGGAGTATGGTTGTCCGGATCTATCGGTATTTCCTTAAAGACAGTCTGGTCGCAATGAATGCAATGATACTGATGCCATCCTTTCTCCGAACATGTTGCGGCTTTGGTACCGATCTCGATCAGACCGTCGCCGTGGTTATCGGGATCGACCGGCAGTATCTGATCGGCCTTTATCATGCCGCAGAGTTCGCATTTGAATCCTGCCTTACCTTCGCTGACACAGGTTGCTTCAACAGTTACGGCATCCTGCATCCAGCTGTGTTTGTGCCAGTAAGCAGTTGCTTTTACAGGATGATCGGGCATTGTAAAATAGTCATCCATTACGGTTCCGTCGTCAAGTATCCATGCAAGATCGGTATTCCCCTTCTTGGCATCTTCCGCTCCCGGACTTACCGAAGGTCTTTCAGGCATTTTTCCGATCTCTGTTCTTGAAGCTGTTGACCCGTCTGCTGTTACCCACGTTATGGTCTGGAATCCGAGACTGAACCTGCTGTAAACGATCAGATTCTGATCACCGACCGTAAAGTCCTCACCGAGTACCGTATCAATTCCGTTCTTCCTGAAAAACAGAACCACTTCGTAACCTTCTTTCCTGAGTTCTTCAGGAATATGCGCATATAAAGATTCTCCCCTTCTGACACTCGTAGTTATCGTTTCATAATCTTCGGTCACCCAGGTGATATTCTGGGGCTTGGCTACGTAGTCTGCATAGAAATATATTTCATGATCCGGCATTAAGATATAGTTCTGAACGGGTTCATAAGGAGTACCGTCAGGATATGTCCATTTTGAAAATACAAATCCGTCTTTATCGGGTTTATCCGCAGGAACATCTACATGGCTTTGGAATCTTATTTTAGTGGAAGTAAACTCTTCATCCTCTGACGCCATCCAGTGGACAGTATACTCATTCGGAGTCAGTATTCCGTAAATAACAGGGAATACTCCCTTAGATATCGTCATATTTTCATCATAAGGCTGGAATTCCGAATAATCCATGTTTCTGACGAAATAGCGGCCCTGATTGGTGGCATTGTATCTCCTGAAATATGTGCTGTTATAGACATTATCCGGATAAGGATAAAGATACCATTTGAGCGTATAACGTTCGTCCTCATATTCCTTCATCTGCTCAGGCATATAATCTCCAAGAGGCAGATCATATGCGATATCATTTTCACTGTAGACAAGAGGCACCATCGCTCCTTCCTCAATCACATTCCATGCCGCAGGGCAGCGGTTGAGCTTATAATACAGACGGATCACGGTATCGGTACCGCGCATCGTGAACCATGTGTTGCCCGAACGTTCAAAGAGTGCCTTATCATTGCCGGCCTTGAATTCAAAATACAGATTCTTGAGGATAAGATATGTTCCTCTTACCGCCTGCCACTCGGCAAATGCCACATCGGCTTCTTTTTCAAGTTCTGCCAGGGATTTGCCGTAGCTGTCGGTTTTGGAAGCTGAATATCTTGCCTCTGTCTCCCTTCTGGCAAGTGCATGGTAATGTCTTTCTTTTGCCTCGTGATCGGGTGCATATATCTCATATTTAGCCTTCAGCTCATCTTCATCGGGGTATCCGAGATGCTGAAGCTGATAACCGGCAAACAGATTGAACAGATTCTCATTTACCTCAACATAGCATCTGATACCGTCATATCCGCTTACATCACCTGTTCCGATTATCGTGCTCCATGTACGCCAGTCATTGGAGTCATCAGGTCCCTGGACAACATACTCAACCTTGGCTGTCCTGGGCTCTCCCTTCCAGTGAACATATACAGTACGCTGTAATGCCTGGGTACTGAAACCGAAAGCGGTATTCTTAAATGTGAATACAACCTTGCCCCATACTTCATCGACAGTTGTATCTATAGGGCAGATATAGATCTCGTTTGTTGCGGGCATATACTGGAACGACGAAGGTCCTGTCTTGACAGCCCCGCCCTCTTTTTCGAGGTCAAAACATTCAACAACGAAATGATCCTCATTGTACTGTGTCCATGAACGAGTTGTGCTGAGCTGAACGCCCTTGGTTTCCTCAGTCGTCCCTTCCGTGATGATCGTAGCGGTATATGTTTTCGCATCGGTCTCGCAAACGAGCTTCGAATCCATATTCTGTTCATCGATCTCTCCGGAATTCAAAGCCATCATCTTGATCTCAAACAGTTCGTCCGGAACTTCTACGGTGTTCTCTCCGGATTTTATTTCAAGACTCAGCGAATCATCATTTTTATCTATTACAAAATCGATAGGATATTCCTTGCATCCCAGCTCCAGCAAAGGAGTCTTGGTACCGTACAGACTCCAGCTCTTTGAAGCGATACCTGCACCGAACTGAACCTTAACGCTGATATCCGTGTAAATACCGATCTCAAACTTGAGCGATCCCATCGCTCCGCTTGTAGAGCCCTGTCCGGAGGTCCATTCATACCAGCAGTATAAGAAGCCGTATAATTCGGCATAAAGACCTGCCGAGCATACTACACCCACAGATGCCAGATCGGTGCTCAGAAGACCTATGCGCAGATCAAGTCCGACACCGGCCTTAGCTCCGACCATACCGAATGCATAGAAATCGGCTCTGAAATTGGGAGTTTCAATATCCTTTTCGGAAGAACCCGAAGAAACAGGTGCTCCCTCATCTCCTCCGCCCCAGATCCTGGCACGGAAGCTGTAGGAATATTCCTTGGCATTGGCATAGGAAATACCGGCTCCGATCATACAGTTGATCTTCATCGAAACCGTAAAATTGATCTTCATCCCCAGATGAATGATGCCCATCGGATCCACAGGGAAATCGACACTTCCGAGATCCTTGTTGACAATATCAATATATTCCGCATCATTGTTCAGGAAATTCGAATATTTTGTGGGAAGGTCTCCTCCAATTCCCGGAGAAACAAATTCCTGTCTTGAATCCTCACCGAACTTGGTCTCGTCATCGCCGGTTGCGGTGTAATCAAAACCTGTTCCGTTTTCGCTCTCTTCTTCGATCGTGGAAATACCCTTGAGGATATTTCCCGCGGTGATCAGTCCCTTGGCGGCATTTTTCCTGCCCTCAAGAGAGTTGTCGTCACCGTTGTAAAGATAATTGCCTACTGTCTCTTCCCAGTCTTTGTCCTCTTCATCATCATTGGCCTTGGTCTTGGCCGTAACGGATACACCAAGTCCGGAATAGGTACCGGCCTTAAGCGAAGCAGTGATATCAAGACTTGAAGTCGTTCCGACTTTATTTTTATGACGTTTAACCTTGACCGTAGGAGTAAGGAGTATCTCCTGTTCAAGCGCGATCACAGGCTGTATCTCAAGCTTTCCGGCATCCCCGATCGCGATCTCGATCGTAAACCAGACCGCAGCTTCGGCTCTTAGTCCCTTTCCGTCGAAATGTTCAAGATCGATCCCCATAAGGAATGTCACGTGAACATCACTTACCTCAACCTTATTGGCCCCGCCTGCGAGCAGACGCAGTTCCTCCAGGGTAATATCGCCTTCGTCGGTATGGATCGCCATATTGAGCAGCTCATCGCCATGCTCAAGACTGTCAAAATCGATGTCATCACCGGTCACAACGGCTGTCAGGAAATCCGCAGTCTCTTCAACGATACCGCTTCCGAGAATCTGCTGTTCCATTTCCTTATTGAGCTCATCACCCTCTTCGGCCGTCAGATTGATGTCGACTTCGGGCATCTGCATGTATAGTAGCAATTCATCGGACATTACCTCATTTTCACCGGAAATGTCGTAATCAATGATATAAGTGCCGTTCGAAACCGTGACCGACTTTATAAGTCCGTATCCCGTAGCCTTGTAGCTGCTGCCGCCGAGTGTTCCGGTATAGAAAGTCAGATAATCGCCTTTTTCTATAACCGTCTCTTTATTGAGTCCGAATTCCTCATAAACAGAAGAACCGAAATCAAGCAGCGAAGCCGGAACAGTCACAGTCCCGTCATTAAGGCTTCCGTCATCCGGAACCGGGATATTGTCGGCAAGGAAAAGAACATCCTCAAGTGCCGCATGCTCATAGGCATACTGCCCGTTGCCAAGAACATTCGTAACCTTGACATATGTTACATTGCCGTCGGTAAATCCGCGCTCATCGACAGGAGCATCATGTACTGCGATAACGTCACCTATGGCAAAGGTTTCCTCGCCCGAGTACGTCATCGTTCCGGATTTATAGTTTTCAAGCGCCGTAATATCACCGTTTTCATCGGTTTCGAGATCGAGCATGTTGATAAAATCAACACCCTGAACCTTGTCATAGCCAATGTATCTTACCTGCGGCGCAACATTTATATTTACGACTTCTTTCTGTTCAACCTTGATATTGTATTCAACAACTGCAGGATCGGTAGGCTCGCCGTCGTAAATGAATCTCAGCTGTGTGGTATCGGCGATGGCAACCGAATAAAGATCTCCGCCTTCCCAGAATCCGTCCTTTGATCTGAGAAACCAGCGATCACCTTCTATCCTGTTGCCCAGGACGAGCTGCTCAAGCTGTAATACCTGATCCATGGTAAGTCCGACATCCTCGCGCCAGAAACGCTGAAGACTGTCGTCTTTTGCAAGTCCGTAATATGCCTTGATCTCATCCTCTGTAGAGGTTGTCAGATCGATCTCGGCCGATTTAAGCAGTGAACGAACGGTTTCATCGTAATCGGCATATTGGGCGCTACCGGTTCCGACGGTTATCAGTCCCTGATCGTCGACGGCATCCGCAATGTCGGGATCGATTTCCTGGGGAGCGTAAAGACGGACTATTTCCATGATCGCAGGCATAGTAAGACCATTTCCGGAACCGGACGGATCCTGCGAGGACAGTTCAGTCAGTCCGTTAAGCAGGCTGTAGGAGCCGTCATTTTTTCTGATACGTATCAGTTCGCTTACTTTTCCCGCAGCCTCTTCATTAAGCCCAAGTCCGGTAAGCTGCGCGATCTGCTCGGCTTCATTTACCGATATGAGCGTAAACGGAAGGTCCTTCTCACATAAGCTGGCGTTTTCCAGTGAAAGAAGCGCCTTGACCTCGTCCTCGGTCAGACTGTAGGAAATAAGCTCATACTGAAAGTCCGAAGGAACCTGTTCCTTGGCAACATAGGTCAGCACACCGCTTGCCCCCATGCCGTCCTTTAATGCAAACCTGGGATACAGTGTCATGTTATCCTCGATCAGATCGGTCATCTCAGGCCTGTTGTTGCCGTCCTCGTCATAGCTCCAGCCCATAAACAGGCTGCTGATCCTTCTCGGGGTTTCAAGGTCTCCGATCGCGGTTCCCACAGGGACCAGAACGGTTTCCGGAAGGGTTGTGTATTCCCGGTCCTGAGTGGAAGAAAATGACGGAAGGGCAAAATGCACCTCACACAAACCGGTCACCGACGGATCGTTAGCATAGCTTTCGCCCCCACTGCCGCCTTCACCGCTGCCGCCTTTTGAAGGGTCGTCCGCAACAGCCTGGGTGGGTATATTGTCTGTCCCTGCCGGATTATCCTTCGGATCACGGGTAACCAGAAATACGACCAGCGAGGTTATTGCCGCTACTCCGACCAGTCCGGCAACCAGACTGATGATCCATTTTTTACTCATACCTTAGCCTCCATTACTCCATTACTCGATTACTTCATTACTCCATTACTAAGTCATTGCTGTCAGATGCGTTTTTACGCTTTTCATTCATCCGGTCGTTCGGATATTTCCTCCCTTGCCGGGGATTTGGGAAAATGTCCTTTTTTCCCTGTTTTACCCGACGCATATCTGATACACAGGAGTGTTATTATGACCGCTGCCACAAAACACAGGACTCCCACAAGTATATATCCGCCTGCCTCATCCGGCAGCATGAACGAGCCGTAAGCCGAACTGCCCGCATCGATCGCCGTAAATCCGATATATCTGTACATAACGATCGCCAGGGCGAATACCGTCAGTACCGTAAGACTTGATAATATTCCGATATCCCTGCGGTTCTTCCGGCGGATCAGTTCTTTTTTTCGTTCTCCGATCTTTGCCACAGCCTCATCAAGACTATATTTCATGCCGATGCTCCTCCTTCCGTGACCATTTATGGATTGCATTGGGAAATTGCCCTGAATTAACAACTTAATCCGGGTCTATATCTGTTAGTTCCGCCGCTGAAAGATTTTACTCACCAAAAAATAAAAAAAAAGAGCCGTCACTGTGAAAAAACACAGTAACAGCCCGTTGATACTCCTGATCACAAGTTTCCCGGCACTTTGCGTCTTGTCGACAACCTGTAGGGGAAGAACAGCGCAAGTGCTGTTGCGACAGGCAGAAAATAGCCGAGATACGAACTGAAGCCCGGTTCCGAGACCAGAAGATTATACAGACCGTGGAAGATCATCGCAAGCGAGGCTGCGCCGACCACCGAAGGCAGCGACAGCACTTTAAAACGCCTTGCCATGCTCAGCCCGAGAACAAGTACGAGTGCACATACCAGATGCATTACTCCGGCTGCCATTCCCCTTATCAGGATGTATGTCACCTCTGACGCTCCGGATGTCAGGATATAACAGCAGTTTTCAAATGTCGCAAAGCCCAGACCTATACTCAGTGAAACTATAAATACCCTGTTGTCGTCAGGGAAAAATACAAACATATAAAACAGCACCGGCAGCAGTTTCATTGTTTCCTCGATCAGCGGTGAATAATAGACAGCCGTATCATTCTGGCTTATACCTGTTATGTAATGCACGAAACCGCTGATATATGCCGATAACAGGCAGACTATCATTCCTGTCAGGAAACCGGCAATGAACCTGCGGGTATTCTTATCCGTAAAGATCAGTGAGATCAGAAGGGGTATCGCAATGCATATAAGAATATTTTCAGAATAGATCATGTTTTTTAGTCTCCCATATCAACATGACTCAATAGTTAATACCGAGATCATCTGCAACGGCAGGATCAGTGTTAACGCGGTAAAAGGAAAGAAATACATCGGTTCGCTGCTCATGTACATCGTATTCATGATCCAGACCATTGAAAAAAAAGAAAGTGCAACACTTTTTTCGGCATCCTGCAGATCTTTTGTCTTCTTCGCCTTAATGACTGCTTTACCCGTTTTGACCATCAGCCAGATCATAACGGAAAACATCAGAATGTAACAGAACACGTCAAGCACTGCCCCTACAGGCTCAATCACCGCAAATATGAGTCCCTGCATGGCGATCAGGATATATGCGGCTATCGAAATGACAAGCCATTCAATGACCGACATCACACCGGAACATTTAAGTCCCCTGACAGTCTCGACCGCATAATAGCCGAATACTATACCGCTCAATATGTCCTTGACCCATTCGCCTGTCCAGCCGACCCATAAAGCTGCCGCGGCGATCGCAAATACCGCCGCAGATATCGTTTCGAGCCCCGGACGCCTGAACCTGTCCTTGAAAACAGCGCTGAGCAGCGATGCAAACAGCAGCCCGGTACCCATTTCACCTATCTCATTGACACTGAACGGCAGCCTCACATCGGGTCTGAGCAATCCGTGTACCAGCCAGTACAGATCACTGATCAGCAGGCACACGACCCCGTAAAGCAGGAATACCGTTATCACCGAGCTTTTCCGGATGCTGCTGAGGCGTATGACACGGATAATGATATATCCAAGCATGCATATCTGAAATATGCACAGAATTACTCGTATGGTATCCGAATCCATTTTCGGTTTTTTCTCCTCCGTTATTTGCTCATCCCAAACCGCTTTTCAAGAACATCCTTCAGTGCCTGTCTGCCTCTTGTTATCAGATTGTATACCTGCTTCTTATTCTTTTTCATTACCGAGGCAACCTCATCATTGCTCATTCCTTCAAAATACGTCAGATGCAGCACCTGTCTGTATTCGGGATTGATGCAGTTGAGCGCCTCGTACAGCTGCTTATTTTTCTCGTTCTGCATTATCTCAAGCTCAGGCAGTCCCCTGTCGGTAACGATCGTGTCATTTAACGGCACAAAGAAGAGATGTCCTTTCCGCAGATGCTTCAGGGCCAGATTTCTCCCTATCGCAAACAGCCATGTTTTAAAGCTGCTTTTTCCGGAAAAACGTGCGGTTCCCGATGCCGCGACAGCGAATGCATCCATCATGATATCTTCCGCATCCTCCATGTTGTGAACGAATCCGTAAATAAAAAAAGTCAGATCCGATCTGTGCCGTGAGA